>JAZONJ010000147.1:0-11840 GCA_045654425.1 Acutalibacteraceae bacterium | reverse complement strand
CGCTTTGCAGAACGAATATTATAGGAGGAATAGCTTATGAAAAAAATTGCCAGCTCGATCCCCTTCAGCGGCACTCCCGAGCAGGAGGCAAAGCTCAAGGCTGTTATCGAAGAGAGAAAGCACATTGAGGGTTGTCTTATGCAGATAATGCAGGAGGCTCAGGAGATTTACGGTTATCTGCCCCTTGAGGTTCAGCAGATGATCGCTGAGGGACTCGGAATTTCAGTAGAAAAGGTTTACGGAGTTGCGACCTTCTACGCTCAGTTCGCACTCTCTCCCAAGGGTAAGTACAACATTTCTGTATGTCTTGGTACTGCTTGCTACGTTAAGGGAGCTCAGAAGCTTATTGATCGTATTACAGAGATACTTGGTATCGCACCCGGCGAGTGCACACCCGACGGAAGATTCTCGCTCGAGGCTTGTCGTTGTATCGGTGCTTGCGGACTTGCTCCCGTACTTACCGTTAACGAAGAAGTTTACGGACGTCTTACCGAAAAGGATATCGACGGAATTATCGCAAAGTATCAGGATAAATAATTTTAATTTTTAAGGAATAACTGTATGAAGTTAAGTGAAATTAAAGAAATTCTCGACGCTGAGGTTATCTGCGGAGAGGAGCTTCTTGATGAGGAAGTTTCCTCTGCCTTCGGAAGTGATATGATGAGCGACGTTTTAGCTTATGCAAAGTCGGATTCGGTTTTACTTACCGGACTTGTCAATCCGCAGACTATTCGCACCGCTTTAATGCTTGATATGGAAGCAATCGTGTTCGTTAGAGCCAAAAAGCTTACCGATGATGTTGTTTCTCTTGCAAAGGAAAGCGGAATAGCTGTTCTTTCGACCGAGTACCGCATGTTTGAAACCTGCGGAAAGCTCTATGCCAAAGGACTGAAAGGAAGCGGAGAAATCGATGGCTGAGGCTGTCAGATTTCATTTTGACGTTGACGGAGAAAACTTTACGATGGCAGGTCAGGCATCTGTCGCGGTAAAGAAAAATCTTCGGCAGCTCGGTGTCTCTCCCGAAACAATTCGCAGAGTGTCAATCGCGATGTATGAGGGCGAGATTAATATGGTTATTCATGCCGGTGGCGGCGAGGCTGACGTTTTCGTTTATGAAGACAGTATCGAAATCGTTCTGACCGACCACGGCCCCGGAATTCCCAATGTTTCACTTGCTATGCAGGAAGGCTTTTCAACCGCTCCCGATAAAATCCGTTCGCTCGGATTCGGCGCAGGTATGGGTCTTCCCAACATGAAACGCTATACCGATGATATGGTAATAGATACAAAGCTTGGCGAGGGAACCAAAATTACGATGAGGGTAAATTTATAGTATATGAATACATACAAACATTCGGTTTCGCTTGATTCTTCAAAATGTACCGGCTGTACCACCTGTCTTCGTCACTGTCCGACAGAGGCGATAAGAGTAAAGGACGGTCATGCCGTTATAAATGCTGACAGATGCATAGACTGCGGAGAATGCATAAGGATTTGTCCCCATAAAGCAAAGAAAGCAGTTTGCAGTAAGCTTAGCAAAATGGACAGGTTTAAGTATAAGATTGCTTTGCCTGCCCCGACTCTTTACGGTCAGTTTGAAGAACTTTCTGATGTTGACTATGTACTTCAGGGGCTTCTTGATATGGGCTTCGATGAGGTCTATGAGGTTTCAAGAGCGGCCGAACTTGTAAGTGAATATACAAGAAAATACCTCGAAACAGACGGAATTAAAAGGCCGGTAATCAGTTCGGCTTGTCCCGTCATAACAAGACTTATCGCGCTGAGATTTCCTTATTTAAAGGATAATCTGATGCCGCTTTTACCACCGATGGAGATTGCGGCAAAAAGAGCAAAGCGCAGAGCTCTTCGCGAACATGAGGATTTAAGACCTGAGGATATCGGTGTTTGCTTCATTTCTCCATGTCCTGCAAAAGCAAGTTATGTTAAAAACGGCTTTGGCAGTTATGTGAGCGCGGTCGACTGCGTTGTTGCGATAAGTGATATTTACTTTGAACTTTTAAACCTTATGAAGAGAGAGCTTCCCGCTACACCGATTTCCCGTTCGGGCGTTATCGGAATAAGTTGGGCAACCTCGGGAGGAGAGTCTGCCGCACTTTTTAATGAAAAGTATCTCGCGGCTGACGGAATTGAAAATTGCATAAAGGTATTAGACCAGATTGAAAGCGGCTCGATACCGAACCTTGAGTTCGTTGAGCTTAACGCTTGTACCGGCGGTTGTGTCGGCGGAGTGCTCACAATGGAAAACCCCTTTATTGCAAAAGCAAGACTACAGACACTGCGTCGTTACCTCCCACTTTCTCAGAATTTCCATGAGGGAAGAGAGTTTATTCCCGAGGACAGCTTCTTTGAAGATGTCCCCGAATATGTGCCAATGAATCGACTTGCCGACAGCATCGGAGAGTCGATGCGAATGATGGCAAAAATGCAGTCTATAAGGGAGACGCTTCCCGGAAGAGATTGCGGAGCCTGCGGAGCACCTAATTGCCGAGCCCTTGCTGAAGATATTGTAAGAGGTGAACGCGATATAGATGCCTGCGTTATAAAGCGGCTTGAAAATTTGACAAAGGATGATGAAAATGACGGTTAATGAACTGAAAGAAAAGTTGGAACTTACCGCCGTTTGTCTGCCTGACGGCGACCGAGAGGTTACCGGATGTTACATCGGAGACCTGCTCAGTTGGGTTATGGGTGCGGCAAAATCAGGTGACGCTTGTGTCACCATAATGTCAAATATAAATATTGTTGCGGTTGCCTCTCTTTGCGATACCGCCTGCATCATTCTTGCAGAGGGTGTCACACTTGACGAAGAGGTAAAACGCACAGCCGAGGAAAGAGATGTGAATGTTCTTTCCTCACAAAAGAGCGCATTTGCACTTGCAACTGCGATTTCGGAGAAGCAAGTTTGAGCCGTTATTACTACGATTTTCATATTCATTCCTGTCTGTCTCCTTGTGGAGATGACGATATGACCCCTGCGAACATCGCAGGAGCTGCAACACTTGCAGGTCTTAATATCGTGGCGCTGACCGACCACAATACCGCAAAAAATTGTCCGGCTTTTATGAAGGCCGCAAAAGCTTACGGTATTATAGGTATAGCAGGAATGGAGCTGACTACTGCCGAAGACATCCATGTTGTTTGTCTTTTTGAAAAACTTGAGGAAGCGTTAAGCTTTTCGGAAGAAATCGAAAAACATATTGTTAAGATTAAAAACCGACCCGAGATTTTCGGAAGACAACAGATAATGGACGAAGAGGATAATATTCTCAAAGAAGAAGAATTTCTTCTTTCCAACGCGACCGACATTTCGGTCGAGGACGTTCCTGCCCTTGTAAAAGAGTTTGGCGGAGTGTGTTATCCTGCTCACATCGACAGAACAGCAAACGGAATCGTTTCGATTCTCGGTGTTTTTCCCGAAGAGAACGATTTTGGTTGTTATGAACTGCACAGCGCAGAAAAAACGACTGAATATGAAGACCGTTTTAATCACCTGAAAAACAAGATAAGGCTTATAGGCTCGGATGCTCATTATCTTTGGGATCTGCGTGATGCCGAGGATTATATTGAGCTTGACGATGAACCTTATTCGAGTGATCTTGTAAGGAAACGATTGTTTGAGTATTTAAGGAGAGCAAAATGAAAGAATTATCTCTGAACATACTTGATATTGCCGAAAATTCGATAAAAGCTAAAGCGACAGAGGTTAAAATCGAGATAACCGAGACTGCCGACGCGCTGAAGTTCAGTATTTCGGATAACGGCACGGGAATGAAGCCCGAGTTTTTAGCGGCGGTTACAAATCCGTTCACAACGACGAGAACGACAAGACCTGTCGGACTCGGAATTCCGCTCTTAAAACTTGCAGCGGAGCAGACGGGTGGCAGAATGGAGATTGAATCCCGACACTTTGAGGATTATCCCGATTCTCACGGTACCACCACATCGGCGCTCTTTTTTAAAAATCATATCGACGCGGCGCCACTTGGCGACATCGTCGAAACGGTGGTAACACTGATACAGTGCAACCCCGACATCGAGTTTACCTTCGTTCACGTGACAGAGGACAGAAGGGTAGAACTCGACACCCGAGAACTGAGGTTGGTTCTCGGTGACGTACCCCTTAACAACATTGAGGTAATCCTTTGGATTAAGGAATATCTTAATGAACAATATAATCAATAACAATTCATTATAGAAGGGAAAGAAACTACTATGAAGTCATTAGCAGAACTCGCAGCAATCAGAGACAAGATGAAGGACAAGGTTGTTATCCGTGAAGGAAGCACCGAAACCCGCATTGTTGTCGGAATGGCTACCTGCGGAATCGCAGCAGGTGCTCGTCCCGTTCTTTCGGCTTTTGTTGAAGGAATAAATGAGGCAGGACTTACCGCTAACGTAACCGTTACACAGACCGGTTGCATCGGTATTTGCCAGTATGAGCCTGTTGTAGAAATCTACGAAGCAGGTAAGGAAAAGGTAACCTATGTTAAGATGAACCCCGAAAAGGCAGCTGAGGTTATTGAAAAGCACCTTAAAGGCGGCAAGATCATCGAAGAATACATTATTAAGTAAGGAAAACTTTTAGGAGGTTTTATTATGATTCGTGCACACGTACTGATTTGTGGCGGTACAGGCTGTACATCTTCGGGCTCCAAGTCGATCCAGCAGGCATTTAATGATGCTCTCGTGGCTCAGGGACTTTCTGAAGAAGTTAAGATCGTTCAGACCGGTTGCTTCGGTCTTTGCGCTCTCGGACCGGTCGTTATCGTTCACCCCGACGGAACATTCTATTCACAGGTTCAGCCCGAGGATGTAGAGGAAATCGTTTCCGAGCATCTTTTAAAGGGACGCGTTGTTGAACGCCTTGTTTACAACGATACCGGAGACGCTGCAGAGGTTGATCCCGAGCATGCATCTCTTAACGATACCGCTTTCTATCGCGCTCAGAAGCGTGTTGCTCTTCGCAACTGCGGTGTTATCAACCCCGAAAATATTGATGAATATATAGCAATGGACGGTTACGCAGCTCTCGGTAAGGCTCTTACCGAAATGACTCCCGACGGAGTTATCGAGACCATTCTTGCTTCCGGTCTTCGCGGACGTGGCGGTGCAGGCTTCCCCACAGGTAAGAAGTGGGAACTCGCTCGCAACCTCGTAAAGGACGCTGACCAGAAGTATGTTGCTTGTAACGCTGACGAAGGCGACCCGGGCGCATTCATGGACCGTTCTGTTCTTGAGGGTGACCCCCACGCTCTTATCGAGGCTATGGCTATCGCAGCTTACGCTATCGGTGCAACTCGCGGCTTCGTTTATGTTCGCGCTGAGTATCCGATCGCTGTTGCTCGTCTTGGAATCGCTATCAACCAGGCTCGTGAATACGGACTTCTCGGTAAGAATATCTTCGGTACCGACTTCGAGTTCGATATGGAAATCCGCTTGGGTGCCGGCGCATTCGTTTGCGGTGAAGAGACTGCTCTTATGACCTCTATTGAAGGTCATCGTGGTGAGCCCAGACCCCGTCCTCCTTTCCCGGCAGTTAAGGGTCTTTTCGGAAAGCCCACCGTTCTCAACAACGTTGAGACCTATGCAAACATTCCTCAGATTATTCTTAAAGGTGCTGATTGGTTCCGTTCTATGGGTACCGAAAAGTCTGCAGGTACTAAGGTATTTGCTCTTGGCGGTAACATCAAGAACACAGGACTTGTTGAGGTTCCTATGGGAACAACCCTCCGTCAGATTGTAGAAGAAATCGGCGGTGGTATCCCGAATGGTAAGAAGTTCAAGGCCGCTCAGACAGGTGGTCCTTCCGGCGGATGTATCCCTGCTGAGCATCTTGATATCCCGATTGACTACGATAACCTTCTCGCTATCGGCTCTATGATGGGTTCGGGCGGACTTATCGTTATGGACGAAGACAGCTGTATGGTTGACATCGCTAAGTTCTTCCTTGAGTTCACCGTTGATGAGTCTTGCGGTAAGTGTACTCCTTGCCGTGTTGGTACTCAGAGACTTCTTGAAATGCTCGACAAGATTACCAAGGGCAAGGGAACTCTCGAAGATCTCGACAAGATGGAAGAGCTTTGCTACTACATAAAGAAGAACGCTCTTTGCGGACTCGGTCAGACCGCTCCCAACCCCGTTCTTTCAACACTCCGCTTCTTCAGAGATGAGTATGTTTCTCATATCGTAGACAAGAAGTGTCCTGCAGGCGTATGTAAGAGCCTCCTTACCTTCTCCATCGATAAG
This sequence comes from Acutalibacteraceae bacterium, assembly GCA_045654425.1. GTDB lineage: Bacteria > Bacillota > Clostridia > Oscillospirales > Acutalibacteraceae > SFWF01. The sequence goes on along the minus strand of JAZONJ010000147.1, from coordinate 5,573 downwards.
GATAAGTGTATCGGATGCGGTATGTGCGCAAGACAGTGTCCTGCAGATGCTATCGTTAAGACCGACTACATCGCTCCCGGTAAGAAGCTTCCCGCTTGGGAAATCAATACCGATAAGTGCGTTAAGTGTGGCGCTTGTATCGGCACCTGTAAGTTTAAGGCTATTTCTAAGGGTTAAGGAAAGGAGATAACTACTATGTCTAAGATGATTAATTTAAAAATCGACGGTATGGAAGTCTCCGTACCTGCCGGTTCTACTATCCTTGAAGCAGCTCGTCAGGTTGGAATCGATATTCCTACCCTTTGCTTCATGAAGGAACTGAACGAGATCGGCGCTTGCCGTATCTGCGTTGTTGAGGTTAACGAAGGACGCGGTTTCAGAATCGTTGCTTCCTGCGTATACCCTGTTACTGAGGGAATGGAAGTTAAGACCAATTCTCTCGAAGTTCAGAAGTCAAGAAAGATGACCCTCGAGCTTATGCTTTCTACCCACGAGCGCAAGTGTCTTTCATGCGTTCGTTCCGGAAACTGCGAGTTCCAGGCTCTTTGTAACGACTACGGCGTAACCGATGAGGCTAAGTTCGACGGCATGAAGCCCGAATATACTCTCGATTGCTCCGCTCCTCATATGATTCGCGACAATAATAAGTGTATCCTTTGCCGTCGCTGCGTTGCCGCTTGTGCAGCTCAGAAGGTTGCTGTTATCGGAGCTAACGACCGTGGTATCGATACCAACATTGCTTGCGGATTCAATATGGGTCTTGCTGAGGTTGGTTGTGTATCCTGCGGTCAGTGTATCGTAAACTGCCCGACAGGCGCTCTACGTGAGAAGGACGACACCGATAAGCTCTTCGAGGCTCTGAATGACCCGACAAAGACCGTTATCGTTCAGACTGCTCCTGCAGTTCGTGCTGCTCTCGGTGAGGAATTCGGACTTGCAATCGGTACAGGTGTTGAAGGCAAAATGGTTGCTGCTCTTCGCAGACTTGGTTTTGCTAAGGTGTTCGATACCAACGTTGCCGCTGACCTTACCATTATGGAAGAGGGAACCGAGTTTATCCACAGAGTTAAGAACGGTGGAGCTCTCCCGCTTATCACTTCTTGCTCACCCGGATGGGTTAAGTTCTGCGAGATGTATCATCCGAACCTTCTTCCCAACGTTTCTTCCTGCAAATCTCCTCAGCAGATGTTTGGTGCAGTTCTTAAAACTTGGTATGCTGAAAAGAATGGCCTTGATCCTAAGGATATCGTTTCTGTTTCTGTAATGCCTTGTACTGCTAAGAAGTTCGAGATCGCTCGTGACGATCAGAACGCAGCAGGCGTTCCCGACCTTGATATTTCTATCACAACACGTGAGCTTGCTCGTATGATTAAGAGAGCAAGAATCGACTTCGTAAATCTTCCCGACGAAACCTTTGACTCTCCTCTTGGCGAGTCTACCGGCGCAGCTGTTATCTTCGGTGCAACCGGCGGTGTTATGGAGGCAGCTCTCCGTACAGTTGTTGAGGTTCTTGAAGGCAAGGAACTCGATAAGGTTGATTTCCATGCTGTTCGCGGTATCGACGCTGTTAAGGAAGCTACCCTTAACGTTGCAGGTATGGACGTTAACGTTTGTGTTGTAAGCGGACTTGACGCTGTTGATAAGATTCTCACAGCTGTTGAAAACGGCGAGAAGAACTACCACTTCATCGAAGTTATGTGCTGCCCCGGCGGTTGCGTAAACGGTGGTGGTCAGCCCATTCAGCCTGCAGCTGTTCGTCAGAAGCTTGACCTTCGTGCAGAGCGTGCAAAGGCTCTCTACAGCTACGACGAGGCTAACACTCTCAGAAAGTCTCACGAAAGCCCGGTTGTTAAGGCTCTCTATGCAGAGTACTTCGGCGAACCCGGCAGCCACAAGGCTCATGAGATTCTCCACACTTCTTACGTTGATCGTTCGAAAGACGTTATTAAATAAGAAAAACAAAAAGAAGCACCTGCGAGGGTGCTTCTTTTTTTAATGCAAAGTGCAAAGCGCAAAATGCAGAATTATGGTGTGGCTTCGCCACATGCAATTACGATACGATAACAATAACAAAGCACCCATACGGGTGCTTTTAATCTTCAATATATTCCGCTATATCCTCAAGCCTGCAACATAAAGCCGAGCACAGCTTGTCTAATGTTTTTGTTTCAATGTTTTCGTTGGCTTTTAGTCTACGGACAGTTTTGCTGTCTATACCGCATTTCTCACGCAAAACATAGGTTGTAATACCTTTTTGTTCCATAGTTTTCCAAAGTTTATCAAATACTATCATTAAAATCCCCACCTTGACAATACTTATTATGGGGGTTATAATCTATTTTATTAAGGGGATATAATCCCCATATCAGAGGAATGCTTTATGATTTGTACATTTTTTGGGCACAGAGAGGTTCATAACTGTAATGAGATTGCATCGAAATTATATGATACAATATACGAACTCGTAGAAAATCGTGGAGTGAAAACCTTTTTTGTGGGGAACAACGGAAATTTTGACCGTTTGGTTTTAGAAGTTCTTAGAACATTATCAAAAACACATGATATTGACTATTCGGTAGTACTCTCATATTTAAAGGTTAAAAAGGATGAATCCGAAGTTTTAGAGGCTAGTGAAACTATGTATCCTGAGATGCTCGAAGAGGTGCCTCAGCGGTACGCCATAGACAAGAGAAATCGTTGGATGATAGGGAAAAGCGATATAGTTGTAACATATGTTAATACATGTATAGGCGGTGCGGTAAAATATGCCGAAATTTGCGAGAAAAAGGGTATGGAAATAATAAAACTCGGGAAAATATAAAAGCGTTACAAGTTTTTAGCTTGTAACGCTTTGTTTTACTAATTATTATTTTCTGCGAGTTTGTCGAGTCTTTTGTTTCGTGCATAAAGGATAAGGTCGGTGCCTACCATTATGAGATTAAGTACATAGAAGAAAAGAACGTACCACTTCGAAGCGAAGTTTGCCATATAAGCTTCGTTCAAAAGCTTTGATGCGATACCTGCTATGTAACCGAAGAAGATAAGGCAAAGGAAACCGAGACTTTTTCCCTTAGCAGTGCGAGCCTTGTACGACTTCATAACATTAAGCGGCCAAGAAGCACCAAAAGATACGACCATTGTAATTTCAAGAATTTCAGATAACATTTTTATCAACTCCTTTTGTGGTATTATAACTGTTAAATGCCTATTTGTAAAGTATAATTGTTGAAGTTTCGCTATTTTTGTAATATAATTACAGTAAATCATAATTTAAACATAAAAAGGAGTTCTGTTATGAATTTTTCGGTAAATCACCCGATAATTTATATCCTTGTCGGAATAGTTATCGCGGCCGTACTCGCGCAGTCAGTATTTTTCCTTATCCGCGCTCTTAAACGTGCGAAAGAGCTTGGAATTGCAGGCTCGACGGTTAAGAAGACAGTCAGCTCATCGGCGCTTTTCACAATAGCGCCTGCGGTTGCAATTCTTGTCGGTGTTGTCGTGCTTTCAAAGAGTCTCGGAGTGGCTCTTCCGTGGCTCAGGCTTTCGGTTGTCGGCTCGCTGTCTTACGAGCTTGTTGCGGCTGAAAACACCATGCGTCCGCTTGACCTCGATAAGAGCAGTCTCGTTACAAGCGCTTCCGATTTTGTGACGATTTTATTTGTTATGACTCTCAGCATTGCCCTCAGTCTGACCCTCGCTCCGCTTCTTACAAAAAAGGTTCAGAGCGGCGTTGCTAAAATCGGACTTCGCGATAAAAAGTGGGGAGAAATCTTCAACAACGCAATGTTCCTCGGTATGATTTCGGCATTCCTCGGCTATGTTTTCTGTGACGTTACCTATGTTTTCGACGGAAAGCTTCAGGGTCTCACCCCTGTTTGCGTAATGTTTGTATCTGCTATTGTTATGGCTGTACTCGGTATCGTTTCAACCAAGTTTAAAATACGTTGGATGACCGATTACGCCCTTCCGATAAGCCTTCTTGTCGGTATGGCATCGGCAATCCTTTTCTCGAACCTCTTCGGCGGTTTTGAAATTATAGCATAAGGAGGGGAACTATAATGAAAAAGAATATGACTTATATGGATTCGGTTCATTATTACGGAAAAATCTGGGGACTTGTTGTTGCCGGACTTATAATTGCCGTTCCTTTTGTGCTCAGCATAGTTTTCAAGGCTGTTCCGAAATGGGACGCACTTGCCGAAGGACTTATCGCAACTCTACCGATGTATTGGGCGGTTGGATTTATCGAAATTTTCACATACGTTCCAATGCTCGGAGCAGGCGGTACATATCTTTCCTTCGTAACAGGAAACATTTCAAACCTGAAGCTTCCCTGTGGTGTCGACGCTATCGAGCGTTCGGGCTATGACAAGGGTAGCGAAGAAGCTGAGGTTATCTCAACTATCGCAATCGCTGTTTCTTCAATCGTTACAACCCTTATTATAATTCTCGGCGTAATTTTCATAGTTCCGCTTCAGCCGGTGCTTGAAAATCCCGTTTTAGAGCCTGCTTTCGAAATGATTCTCCCTGCTCTCTTCGGTGGTCTCGGAGTAGTGTTCATTTCTAAAAACCTCAAACTTTCAGTAGCTCCGATAATCTTGATGCTTGCCCTCTTTATTACCGTTCCTGCTCTAAATAAGGGTACGGTCGGAATAATGGTTCCTGTTGGCGTAATTTTCACGCTTATCGTCGCCAGAATTATGTACAAGAAAGGCTGGATATAAATAATGTATATTTTATATGCAGTGCTCGCGGCATTCGTTATATTTATTGCTGTTTTACTTTGCAGAGCGGCGGCTTTCAACCCGAAAAACAACGCATTTGTTGACAACACAAAGGAGAGTTTCGATAAAGAAATTACTGTAAACCGTTTACAAAAGCTTATCCGCTTTAAAACCGTATCTTACAGAGATTCATCCTTAGAGGATGACGAGGAATTTAAAAAATTTCTTGCTGCTTTGCCCGAACTTTATCCGAATGTCTTTAAAACCTGCGAATATAAGGAAATGGCAGACCGAGCTATCCTTTTCAGATGGAAAGGAACGGGTGACGGCGACCCTGCAGTTCTTATGGCGCATTATGACGTTGTTCCCGTAAACGAAGAGGGTTGGGATAAGCCTGCTTTCGAGGGAATTATTGAAAACGGCGTTCTTTGGGGACGCGGTTCCCTTGATACGAAGGTTACTTTTAACGGAGTAATGTCGGCGGCAGAGCATCTGATAGAAAAGGGCTTTACCCCCGAGCGAGATATTTATTTTGCATTCTCGGGCGGAGAAGAGGTTAACGGCAGAGGAGCCGTTAATATCGTTGACTATTTCGAAGAAAATGGTCTTAATCCCTTTATGGTAGTTGATGAGGGCGGCGCCGTTGTCGAAAACGTTTTCCCGGGAGTCAAGGCTCCCTGTGGACTTATCGGTATTGCCGAAAAAGGCATGATGGACGTCCGTTATACTGCGAAATCCAAGGGAGGCCACGCTTCAGCTCCAAAACCGAATTCACCCTTAATCCGTCTTTCAAGGGCGGTTTTAAAGGTTGAGAAAAATCCTTTCAAATATCATGTAACAAAGCCG
>JAZONJ010000146.1:0-4581 GCA_045654425.1 Acutalibacteraceae bacterium | reverse complement strand
ATTCTTTCCATACCGAGTTTGGACCCTTTACCGAGGGCTTTTGCTATGCCGATGCAAACGACGTAAACAGCGTTATAACCCTTGCAAAAGATAATAATGCCTGTGCCGTTATGATGGAACTCGTTCAAGGTGAGGGCGGCGTTATGAAGCTCGATGAGAGCTTTGTAAAAGAGGTTGCCGACTATTGCGATAAAAACGATATTCTCCTCATTATCGACGAGGTTCAGACAGGAAACGGCAGAACCGGAAGCCTTTATGCTTTCCGGCAGTTCGGTATCACACCTGACATCGTTTCGACCGCAAAAGGCCTTGGCGGAGGACTGCCTATCGGTGCGTGTATGATGGGAGAAAAGGTAAAGGACACCTTAACCCCCGGTTCTCACGGCTCAACCTTTGGCGGAAACCCCGTCGTCTGTGCAGGAGCTTATAATATAATCTCCCGAATTGACGATGAACTTCTTGAAGGAGTTCGCCGTAAGAGTGAATATATCTTTTCTGAGTTATCCTCTGCCCAGGGAATAAAAAGCGTCAGCGGAATGGGACTTATGATTGGTCTCGAGACCGAAAAGGATGCAAAAGAGGTAGTCGCAAAATGCCGCGAAATGGGCGTTTTGGTACTTACCGCAAAAACAAAAGTACGTCTTTTACCCCCGCTTAATATCGACGATGAAATCTTAGAAAAAGCGGTTGCAATAATCAAGGAGGCAGTTAAATAATGGCTAAGCACTTACTTAAATTAATGGATTTTTCCGAGCAGGAAATTACCGATATATTAAATCTCGCAGACCAGCTGAAATACGAGAAAAAGCACGGAATTGAGCATCATCACCTGAAGGGCAAGACCCTCGGAATGATTTTCCAGAAGTCTTCAACCAGAACCCGCGTTTCTTTCGAGGTTGGTATGTACGACCTCGGAGGTTCGGCGCTTTTCCTTTCTTCACGCGATTTGCAGATCGGAAGAGGCGAGCCTGTTGAAGATACCGCACGTGTTCTTTCGGGTTATCTTGACGGAATAATGATTAGAACCTTCGAGCAGGCTGAGGTAGAAGCCCTTGCAGAATATGGTTCAATTCCGATTATCAACGGACTTACCGACTATTGCCATCCTTGTCAGGTTCTTGCCGACCTTATGACCTTCCGCGAGTTCAAGGGCAATTTTGCAGGCAAAAAGATGTGCTACATCGGTGACGGAAACAATATGGCAAACTCTCTCATCGTTGGTGGAATCAAGATGGGAATGGAAGTAGCTGTTGCTTGTCCCGAGGGCTATACTCCTGACGCTGAGATTATGAAATGGGCAGAAGAAAACGGAAAGTTCACCTGCACCGATAACATTCTTGAGGCGGCAAAGGACGCTGATGTTCTTTATACCGACGTTTGGGCATCAATGGGTCAGGAAGACGAAAAAGCCGAGCGCGAAAAGGTATTCCGCGGCTATCAGATTAACGATTCTGTAATGGCAGTTGCAAAGCCTGACGCAATGGTACAGCACTGCTTACCGGCACATAGGGAAGAGGAAATTACCGGGGCGGTTTTCGAGGCTCACGCAGAAGAAATATTTGCAGAAGCTGAGAACAGACTCCACGCTCAAAAGGCTGTCCTTGTCAAATTAATGGGCTAAAGGCTTGACAATGTAACCAGAACACAAAAAAAGACCCGTTAGGGTCTTTTTTGTTAGTTGTTTTTTCCTCATTCGAGGTATACACGATGCATTCTCTGCGCCTAAAATAAATTGATTTAAAGACCGCATTATGCGGTCTTTTTTAATGCAGAATTCTGCATTACCGCATGGTTTCCCATGCGGTTTGCCGTTTATTGACAATAATATAGGGTTATGCTATAATAAACATAATTATGTAGATATATATTAATATTATTATATACCCTGAAAACGAGGTGTTATTTTGATGGTAGTTTCCATCGCAGTTGTAGCCTATAACGAAGCAAAAACCTTACCGTCTCTTTTGTCGGATATTGTAGCGCAGGATTACCCTCATTCCAAGACCGAAATTCTTCTTATCGACAGTATGTCGTCTGACAATACCGCCGAGATAATGAGAAAATTTGCAGAAGAGCAAAGAGACTTTTATTACGGCATAAAGCTTCTTAAAAACGAAAATAAAACTTTACCGTATGGCTGCAATATAATGCTCGAAAATTATTCGGGCGATGCTATTGTACGAATTGATGCTCATGCATCGGTGCCGTCCGATTTTATTTCCAAAAACGTTTCGGTTCTCGAGAGCGGAGAGTCGGGTTCGGGTGGGAGAAGACCAAATATAATCGATGAAGAGACACCCTTTAAAAAGGTGCTTAATATTGCTGAAAGTGCCCTTTTCGGTAGCGGCTTTGCCTCATACCGCAACAGCGATAAAAAGCAGTATGTTTCTTCAATACTCCACGGAATGTATCGCAGAGAGGTTTACGAAAAGGTCGGATTTTATAACGCTGAACTTACCCGTACTGAAGACAACGATATGTCCGAGCGTATAAATAGCGCAGGCTTTAAAATATGCTACGACCCTGAGATAGTATCCTATCAGCATACAAGAAGCAACCTTCCTCTCATGCTCCGTCAAAAGTTTTTAAACGGATATTGGATTGCGAAAACCTTGGGTGTCAATCCGCGTTGCATTTCACTTTTCCATTTAGTGCCCTTCTTCTTCGTGATGGCAATAATCATAACGACTGCGCTATCCTTCTTTGGAATATGGCAGTTATCGGCGCTTCTTTGGGGAGCATATTCACTTTTTATTATTGCTAATTCCGTAATTGAACTTATAAGAATCGAATTTCATCCCGTAAATCTGATACTACCCGTGCTTTTCTTCCTGCTTCATTTTGTTTACGGAGTCGGAACGATAAAGGGACTTATAGAGATGCCGTTTTGGGTCAGAAAGATAAAAAAATGAATATAAAAAAAATCATTCACGAATTGAATTATCTAAAAGCCGAGGATATCGGACAGGTATTTGTTTTCCTTATTTCGCTCATTCCTGCTCTTTTCTACAAGCTTTATGTAAAGCTCTCAGGAAAGAGAATATGGATTATATGCGAGGATCAAAACGAGGCTCGAGATAATGGCTTTTGCTTTTTCAAATATATGAACTCTTTTTCAAGCGGAATCGAGACATATTATGCGATAAGTGATAAATCTGCCGACCTTGATAAGGTTATTTCAACAGGGAAAAGAGTAAAGTATGGCAGTATTTTTCATTGGATGCTCTATTTTACCTGTGAGTATAACATCAGCAGTCAGAAAGCAGGCAAACCCAATGCCGCTGTTTGTTATGTGCTCGAGGTTTTTGGACTTATAAAGAGCCGTGCTGTCTTTTTGCAGCACGGAATAACCATAAACCGCGCAGTTTGGCTCTTTTATGAGAATACCAAGATAAAGAAATTTATCTGTGGTGCAAAACCTGAATATGACTATATAAAGGAGCATTTCGGTTATCCTCAGGAAAACCTTTCATACCTCGGATTTCCGAGATTTGATGACTATCACGGCATTGAGCCCGACAAAAAGCAGATTGTTTTAATGCCTAGCTGGAGAGAGTGGATAGCCGAAAAAACCGAGTATTCAAATGAGTTTGAGGACACAAAGGACTTTACAAAAACAGAGTATTTTCAAAAATATCAGGAGCTTATAAACTGTAAAGAGCTTGACTCTGTACTTTGCGAAAACAAAATTAAAATGTATTTCTATCCCCATAGAAATATGCAAAAATATATAAATTCTTTCTCGACCGGGTCGGAAAACATAATAATCGTTGATAACAAGACCTCGGATATAAGAGAACTACTCAAATATTCTGCGGCAATGATAACCGATTATTCAAGCGTTGCGCTCGATTTTGCCTATATGAAAAAACCTGTTATTTATTATCAGTTTGACGAGGAGCGTTTCAGAAAGGCTCAATACGGCGAGGGTTATTACAGCTATAGAGATTCAGGACTCGGAGTTGTAACAAACACCCTTGAGGAAACCGTTAGTGAGCTTGAAAAGATAATAGAGCGAGATTTCGAGTTGTCTGACTCGGGCAAAAAAGCTCATTGCGAATTTTTCCCCATTTGGGATGATAAAAACAATGAAAGAATTTATAGAGAATTATACGGAGAGTAAAAAAATGGATTCGATGAAACTCAGAAAAATTATCAGTGACATCAAGTATATTTACACACTTGTATACATTGTCAGCTTTTCTCTTTTCTACAATTCCTTTATACATTGTTATCTTTATAAGCCAACACAGCTTTTGTATCAGGGTCTTGTGATTTTAGGTGTTGTAATTCTGGCAGCAGATTTTTTCACAAGCGGAATACTGACAAGAGTAAAATACAGTTGGTTGCTCGTGCTGTTTTATCTTGCTTGTCTTTTGTCGATTGCGGTAAATCTGAACTATGACCCTGTAGGAAACGTCAAGGTAGTAATATGGATGCTGATTCAGACCTTTGTCTTTTCGGCGCTTGATGCGAAGCAGGATAAAGAATATCACAAAAGGTATTTCAGAATCATAACCGAAGCCTTTTCGTTTGTCTGGCTTGTAGGTGCTGCTATTTCGGTCATAATGTTTGTTATCG
>JAZONJ010000145.1:0-7929 GCA_045654425.1 Acutalibacteraceae bacterium | reverse complement strand
GACCTTGAAATTATTAAAAACGGTCCTGCTCTCAGACGCAGATTTAAGGATATAGCCCTTGGACAGCTTTATCCTCAGTATATTGAAATACTAAGAGATTATACAAGAGCGGTAACTGAGAGAAATGTTTTACTTAAAGAGTGTGACGGAAGACCGGATAATTCGCTTTTAGACGTTTTTGAATCACAAATTGCAGTACTCGGTTCAAAAATTATTGATTACAGAAAAAAATATTGTGATAACATAACCCCGCATCTCACTGAAATATATTCAGGACTTGCAGGAAGTAAAGAATCTCTTGAAGCTGGATATATTCCTGTTTGTTCGGCGGAGGATTTAGCCGAAGAACTCGTAAAATCACGAAAAAAAGATATTTTTTCAGGAATTACCTCTGTTGGTCCACACAGAGATGACCTTGATTTTAAAATTAATTCCGTTTCTGCAAGAACTTACGGCAGTCAAGGTCAGCAAAGAAGCGTTGCAATTGCGCTTAAACTTGCTGAAGCAAAAACTCTCAGAGATTTAACAGGAGAAGAACCTGTTGCAATTCTTGATGATGTTATGAGTGAGCTTGACCCGGGAAGACAAAATTATATTTTAAATAATATAAATGACCGACAGATTTTTATAACCTGCTGCGACCCTTCAAATTTTAAAGGTCTTATTTCCGGAAAAATATTCAATGTTTCTGCAGGAAGAGTAAAAACGGGAGGTTGATATAATGTATCTTCATCTCGGAGAACAAAAAGTAGTAAAAAAAAGGGATATTGTCGGTATTTTTGATATGGATACCGCAACCGTTATGAAAGCAACGAGAAATTTTCTGAATATTGCTGAAAAAAATGGGTTTGCAGAGACTTTATCCTATGAACTGCCTAAATCCTTTATCGTATGTAAAAAAAGGAAAGAACGCGAAAAAAAAGTATATATTTCGCAAATTGCGCCTGCAACACTTCAAAAGAGAAGTGAAGATAAATTTTAGTTAATAAACTCAAAATATTTCGAAGGAGAAAAAAATGAGTAACGAAATCGAAAAGAACACTATTGTCACCGAGAGTTATGATGAAAACTCTATACAGGTCCTCGAGGGACTTGAAGCGGTAAGAAAGCGTCCCGGTATGTATATCGGTTCTACCGGTGAACGTGGACTTCACCATCTTGTATATGAGATTGTTGATAACTCTATCGACGAAGCACTTGCCGGATATTGTAATAAAATTACTGTCGAAATTCTTGACGACGGTATTATCCGTGTTACAGATAACGGACGAGGCATTCCTGTCGGTATAAATCCGCAGAAGGGAATTCCGACCGTAACGGTTGTATTTACCATTCTTCACGCAGGTGGTAAGTTCGGCGGTTCCGGATATAAAGTATCGGGAGGTCTTCACGGCGTTGGTGCATCGGTTGTTAATGCGCTGTCAAGCTGGCTTGAGGTCGAGGTAAAAGACGGTACAAATATTTATAAACAGAGATATGAAAAGGGTAATATTGTAACCGACCTTGAGGTTATAGGCACCTGTAACGAAACAGGAACTACCGTTACCTTTAAGCCTGACCCGACAATATTTACCGATACTACCACCTATGATTACGATATTCTTTTAAACAGACTTCGCGAGCAGGCTTTCTTAAATGCAGGAATTCGTATTGTTCTTGAAGATAAGCGTACTGATGTTTTTGAACCCAAGACTGATGACCTTTGCTATGAAGGCGGTATTAAGGAATATGTAGAATATCTCCGTCAGGGTGTTAAGAAGGACCCGATTTCCGACATTATTTATCTTTCGGGAACAAGAGGAGATTCAACTGCTGAAATCGCCCTTATGTGGTCAACCGCTTATGACAATAAGATTATGTCATTCGCAAATACTCTTCATACCATCGATGGTGGTACTCACGAGCAGGCTTTCCGTCAGACAGTAGCCCGTGTAGTAAATAAATATGCTCATGATTTCAAAAAGCTTAAGGTTGATTCCGATAACCTCAAGGGCGAGGATATCATGGAAGGTCTTATTGCCGTTGTTTCGGTTAAACTTGCCGACGCTCAGTTCGAATCTCAGACAAAGGCAAAACTCGGTAACACTTCTATCGGTCAGATGGTTCGTGACCTTATTAATGACCAGCTCTACAGATTCCTTGAAGAGCATCCTGCAGATGCAAAGATAGTTATTGATAAAGCTATTGCGGCATCTAACGCTCGTGAAGCTGCTCAGAAGGCAAGAGATGCTTCACGTAATAAGTCGGGTATCGGTGGAAAGACAAGAATGCCCGAAAAACTTAAAGACTGTATTTCGGATGACCCGACAAAGACCGAAATTTATATCGTCGAGGGAGATTCTGCCGGCGGTTCTGCAGTTGAAGGCAGAAACTCTACCTATCAGGCAATACTTCCTCTTTGGGGTAAGATGCTGAACGTTGAGAAGGCTCGCGATGATAAGGTTTACGGAAACGACAAGCTTTCTCCCGTTATTGTGGCTCTCGGTACAGGAATCGGCGAGAATTTTGATATAAATAAGCTTCGCTATGACAAAATCGTTATCATGGCCGATGCCGACGTCGACGGTTCACATATCAGAACACTTCTTTTAACCTTCTTCTTCCGCTATATGCCCCAGCTTATTGAGACAGGACATATTTATCTTGCGCAGCCCCCTCTTTTCAGAGTTTCAAAGGGTAAGCAGCATTTTGATGCGTTTAATGAAGAAGAAAAGGCTGAATATATTGAGCGTCTCGGCGGAACTGCTGACGTTCAGAGATATAAGGGTCTTGGTGAAATGGATCCCGATCAGCTTTGGGAAACAACCCTTAATCCCGAAACCAGAACCTTCCTTCGTGTTACTATGAGCGATGCAGAGCTTGCAGACGCAACCTTTACAATGCTTATGGGCGAAGAGGTTGAGCCGAGAAAACAATTTATTGAAGAAAACGCGGTCTTTGCGACCGACCTTGATATTTAAGGAAAGGAGAGAGTTTTAAAATGGCAAAACAAGAAAAGGTCTATTGGCCCGAAAGTGAAGAAACCAATATTCTTCCTGTTGAAATTGTAGATGAAGTCAAGGGCAGTATGCTCCAGTACGGTATGAGTGTCCTTGTTGGTCGAGCTCTCCCCGATGTTCGTGACGGTTTAAAGCCGGTTCACAGACGAATCCTTTACACAATGTATGAAAACGGACTGACACCCGATAAGGCTTACCGTAAGTGCGCCGATACAGTCGGTGCGGTGCTCGGACGTTATCATCCTCACGGTGACTCCTCTGTTTATGAGGCAATGGTTCGTATGGCGCAGGATTTCTCTCTTCGCTATCCTCTCATAGACGGACACGGTAACTTCGGTAATATAGACGGCTATCCTGCCGCTGCTTATCGTTATACCGAGTCGAAGATGAATCGTCTTTCTCTTCATATGCTCGATGATATCGACAAGGATACCGTTGATTTTACACCTAACTATGATGATCGTCTAAAAGAACCTACCGTTCTTCCGGTAAGATTCCCTCAGCTTCTTGTTAACGGTTCTTCGGGTATCGCTTTTGGTATGGCGACAGAAATTCCGCCTCATAACCTCGGCGAGACTATCGACGGTATGTGCTACCTTATCGACAACCCCGAGGCTGAGCTTTCGGATATTTGCGAATATATTAAGGGTCCCGACTTCCCCACCGGCGGTATAATTATGGGCAGAGCAGGTATCCGCGCTGCTTACGCTACCGGTAAAGGTAAGATTGTTGTAAGAGGTAAAGCAGAAATTGAAGAGCTTTCAAACGGAAAGTTCAGAATTATTATTACCGAAATTCCTTATAAGGTAAGAAAAGAAGCTCTCGTTAAGAAAATTTATGACCTTGCCGCAGAAAAGAGAGTTGAAGGCATCGATGATGTTGTCGACTACTCTTCGAAGCGTGACGGCGGTATCAGAATTGTTGTTGACATCAAGCGTGATGCTAATCCGCAGGTCGTACTCAACAAGCTTTATTCCTATACCGAGCTTCAGACCACCTTTGGCGCAAACCTTATTGCTATCGTAAACGGAAAGCCGCAGATTCTGACCCTTAAAGAAATGCTTCAGAACTGCATTGACTTCCAGTGTGAGATTATTGAGCGCAGAACTGCTTTTGATATGAAGAAGGCGCAGGAGCGCGCTCATATCTTAGAGGCTCTTAACACAGCAATCGATTTCATTGATGAAGTTATCAGCATAATCCGTACTTCTAAGACCATTCCCGAGTCAAAGGAAAGACTCGCAGAGCGTTTCAATTTTGACGATATTCAGACAACTGCTATCGTTCAGATGCAGCTTGGTAAGCTCGCAGGAATGGAAAAACAGAAGATTGAAGAAGAATTAAAGGAAAAATATGCTTTCATCAAGGAATGTCAGGATATTCTTTCATCCCATTCAAGAGTTCTCGATATTGTTAAGACCGAGGCTCTCAATCTCAGAGATAAGTATTCCGACGACAGAAGAACTGAAATTTCTGCTGTTTCGGGTGAGGTTGATATTGAAGACCTTATTCCTGAAGAGGAGTGCGTTATCACAAAGACGACAGGCGGTTATATCAAGCGTCTTCCTGCCGATACCTATTCTGTTCAGAACAGAGGCGGTAAGGGTATTAAGGGTATGACCACCCGTGAGGATGACTTTGTTGAGTCGATGTTTGTCTGCTCTTCACATGACTGGATTATGATGTTTACCAACCTCGGTCGTGTTTACAGACTTAAGGCTTACGAAATTCCCGAAGGTACACGCACCTCAAAGGGTATGAACGTGGTTAACATAATACCGCTTATGCCCAACGAAAAGGTTACAAAGATACTTGCATGTCCTGAACTCGATAACGAACAGTTTATCGTTATGGGAACCAAGGATGGCGTTATTAAGCGTACTTCTATGGAAGCATTTAAGAATACCAGAAAGACCGGTATTATTGCGCTTGAGCTTGATGAGGGCGATGAGCTTCGTTTCGTTGCTCTGACCGAAGGCAAGTCTTCCCTTCTTGTTGCAACCCACAAGGGTTACGCTATCCGCTTTGATGAAAATGACGTTCGTCCTATGGGTCGAACAGCACGCGGTGTTCGCGCTATTAAGTTACGCGCAGGTGACGAGGTTGTTTCGATGGCTGCCTGCGATGAAGATACCGTTCTTCTCACAGTTACCGAAACCGGATACGGTAGAAGAACAGCTATCAGTGACCACAGACTCCAGAGCCGCGGTGGTAAGGGTATTACAAACTACCGCTCAGAAAAGTATGGCGATGTTTGTGCCGTTGTTGCTGTCAGCGAGGATGAGGATGTAATTATGATTTCTACCGACGGTATCATTATTCGAATTGCCGCCGAGACAATCAGTATGTTCAACCGTCCTTCAAAGGGTGTTCGCATTATGAAGTTCGGACAGAATGCAGACGCACGAGTTCTTTCGGTTGCAACTGCCGCTCATAATGAAGAAGAGGTTACAGATGTTCCCGATGCTCCCGATGCAGATGCTGCAGAAGCACCTGCAGACGAGCCTGAGGAGACTGCAGAGGAATAATTATAAGTTGCGGAGCCGTTTTACACAAAACGGCTCCTAATTTCCTGTTTTGAAAATTAGAAAAAACGAGAAAAACAGAGAAAAATAAAGAAATAACGAAATATAAGGAGATAAACTCTTGAAACAAGAATATTTCTTTGGAAATAACGAAAGCGAGCTACAGTTATTGCAGGAAAAACGAAAGCTTCGACAAATTGCGATGTTCATCGGAATTGCGATGCTTATTACGGCTTCGGTTTCCCTTGTGTTCGCTCCAATATATTTAAATGTCATGGCGTTATTTGGGGTTGACCGATATACCGCCTTGAAGTTTGCAAACGACCCCATGGGAATGCAGCTGATAAATCAGATATTATCGGTGCTTATGTTCGTATTCCCCTTTTTGATTGTGCTCTCGGGTTGTTCGTTTAAGTTTAACGACCTTGTGTCTCTTTCCAAACCTGACAAAAGGTCGTTTTTACCAACAATTCTTTTGGGACTCGCTTTTTGCGGTTTTGCGAATATAGCTACCAACATTCTCGCATCCTTCTTTTCAGGTTTTGGCTTTGAGGTGCCCGATTATTCAATAAAAACCCCCGACGGACCTTTCGGAGCGATCGTTACAATTGTAGGTGCGGCTGTTATTGCTCCGCTTACCGAAGAGTTTGCAATGCGCGGAATCGTTATGGGGTCTCTCAGAAAATACGGCGAAAAGTTTGCGATAGTCTCTTCTGCTATCCTTTTCGGACTTATGCACGGAAATATAAGACAAATCCCCTTTGCTTTTATAGTTGGGCTTATACTGGGCTATGCCGTTATAAAGACAGGTTCTTTGTGGACAGGTGTTATAATCCACTTCCTCAATAACCTCTTTGCTTCGGTTCTGACCATTATCGGAGAAAAACTTCCTGAAGAGATAGCTTTAGTGCTGAATCTTTCGTTCTTTGCTTTCTGTATACTTTGCGGTTTCTTAAGTTTTCTGTTTGCTGGGAAAACAAAAGAAACAGGCTTCTCTTTGACAGAATCCGACAGAAATTTTACATCTAAGCAGTCGGCGAAGATTTTCTTCACAAGTCCGTTTATTATTGCTTACATCGTGCTTATAGCGATTCAAACAGTTCTGCTTATGCTGTGATGTTTCACGTGAAACAAAGGAAATAAAATGGATAAGAAATATATGAATGAAGCGCTGAGTCTCGCTAAAACAGCCGCTGAAAACGGCGATGTTCCGGTTGGCGCGGTTATTGTAAAAGACGGCGAGATTATCGGCAGAGGCTATAACAGGCGCGAAAAGGACAATGATGCTACGGCGCATGCCGAAATTATCGCAATAAAGGAAGCTTGCGAAAAGCTTTCAAATTGGCATTTAGACGGCGCAGAGCTTTACGTTACGCTCGAACCGTGTCCCATGTGCGCAGGCGCAATTATCAATTCCCGTATTAAAAGGGTTAAATTCGGCGCTTTTGAGAGAAAGTCGGGCGCGGCATCAAAAGATTCGGTATGCGACCTCTTTTCTTTAGGATTTAATCACAGACCCGAGGTATATTGCGGAATTTGCGAAAATGAATGTGCTGAATTATTGACAGAATTTTTTAAAGATAAACGGTGATGATATGAAAAAAATCAGAAAAACCAACGAGCTGTTTTGGTTGTTTGGCAATGTGTTCTGTGCATTTGGAATCGCACTTTGCACAAAATCGGGACTTGGACTTTCGATGATTGCGGCTCCCCCGTTTATATTAAACCAGTTTCTCGCGAAGTTTTCGCCTTTTTTCACTCAGGGAGCCTGCGAATATATATTCCAGGCATTTCTGCTGATTGTAATGTGTATCATAACCGGGAAGTTCAGATTTAAGTATCTTTTATCCTTTGCTACAGCCTTTATATTCGGAAATATGGTCGATTTAGCGCTTTGGGTGTGCGGAGGTCAGGCTCTTTACACAAGCATCATTACACGCGTGATTGCGTTTATTGTAAGCGAGATAATGATTGCTTTTGCGATTGCTTGCTATTTCAGAACGAGTTTACCTCTTTGTGTTTATGAACTTTTTGTCGTTGCTGTTGCCGATAGATTTAAAACTCCGAGCCATAAGATTAAAATGATTTTTGATTACGGTATGCTCGCGATATCAATTATTCTGACACTCAGTTTCTTCGGAAAATTTGTCGGAGTCGGAATCGGCACCGTAATACTAACCCTTGTTAATTCACATATAATAAGACTCTGGGGCAAGTTCCTCGATAAATTTACCGAAAGCGAACCGCTTTTTCCCAATCTTATCGAAAAGCTCAAACAGTAATGTTGTTAAAGACTCTGCAATTTGCAGAGTCTTTTTGTTTCACGTGAAACATTCGGTAAATTCTAAATAGATTTCTTTTTGCATATAATTATCTGCATAGCAACTGCGGAGGTAATTTGATGG
>JAZONJ010000144.1:0-2569 GCA_045654425.1 Acutalibacteraceae bacterium | reverse complement strand
GGTTTTTACATCAAAGCCGTTATCCTTCATAAGGCTCTGGAACTGTGCGGGAAGCTGTTCGCCATGGCCTGTAACGACAGCAATAGTCTGTATATCCGCCTTTGTGGTATACAATAGGCCGCCTGTCATTCGTCTTTCAAGACCAACGTACTGAAGATCATCGAATATATTACTGTATATCTGACGGTTACGCTGAGTTTCGGGACAATAAATAACCATAAACACCGCTGATTCGGAAGAATTATCTATTGTTATACCCCTGCTTGAAAAGAAGGATGGATTATAAGTAGGATCAACGTAATGAACTGTTATTTTTTCGGATGCCCGAGCATAATTATCAGAGGTTTGAACGATAAACTGATAAGGGGAAATGGCATTTCCGCTTGAAACCTGTGATCTAAAATCAGTTTCATCGCCCAAGATTATAATTTCTGCACTCGAAGGCATCTCCTGCAAAAACGCAAGAGTCTCTTCGCAGAG
Organism: Acutalibacteraceae bacterium; assembly: GCA_045654425.1. Taxonomy (GTDB): domain Bacteria; phylum Bacillota; class Clostridia; order Oscillospirales; family Acutalibacteraceae; genus SFWF01. The sequence continues at coordinate 2,089 of JAZONJ010000144.1, read as the reverse complement.
GGTGTATACCTGCTCTTCTGTGTAGTCGATGGTGAGATTTATCTTTTTTGCCGCAAGTCCGACCACTACGTTTACAAGAATGGCAGCAGCTACAAACACTGCAGTCATTACAGTAGCAAGGGAGCCGTATTTCAACTTGCGGACGGATATTCTGTTTTTCTTGGGTTGTTTATTCTCTACAGTCTTTGCAGCTGTGAGTTTTGCGGGTTCTTGCATATCCGTCACCTCCTCAGCTCCAACGACGTTTTTCTATCATACGAACGGTAAGGAAAAGCATCACTGCCGTAATACTGATATAGTACACAATGGGAACCAGATTCAGTATACCGTTCGTAAAATCGTCGTAATAAGAGTAAATTGTAAGTTTGATTAATATTTTTCCCAACCAGCTTGGCATAAACATAGCAAAAAAGTCTATAACCATAAGGCCAAACAAAGTAGCAAGTGTTCCTGCAGCAGAAGCTATAGGGCTTTCGGTAATGGCAGAAATAAATATTGCGATGGCCATCATTGCGCTTGTCAGAAGGACAGAGCCAACGAAGTTTGTAAGCAAGGCCCCGTAATCAAGATTACCGAAAATATCAACTACTACAATGTATATAAGATTAATCAGGCTTGTTGTCCAGAAAACTGACATCGCACCTATAAATTTTCCCATTACCAGCTTCGGAACAGAAGTGGGAACGGTAAACAAAAGTTGTTCGGTTTTAAGCTTTTTATCCTCTGAGAAAAATCTCATGGCCATAACGGAAATTACGGCAATATCTACAAAAACAAGATAAAAGCTGAAATATTCACCTAAATAGCTTGTGTTTTTCCACAAAACAAAGAGGGAAAATACTATAGCTGAAAGAACTCCGTAGATTGCAAGGAGAAAATAACCTATAGGATTTTTGAAAAATGAGATATATTCTCTTTTAGCAACTGCCCACATTACTCTTCTCCTCCTTCTTCGGTTTCTATGACGTCAACGGAAGGCTGAGATTCGGAAATCGTATCATCAGTCTCACCCTGCAAGCGCTGAACTTCGTCCTGCTTTGAGGTAAGCTGAATAAATATGTCCTCGAGGGAAAGGCCGAGAGGTGTTATCATCAGAATGTACCAGTTTCTCTTTGCACATTCTTCAAAGAGTATCTTTCTAATATCAACCTTTTTATCTGACTCGAGAATTATATCAACAGTACCCTTTTCAAATGAGCCGACGTATTCAACCTTTTTAACTCCGGGAAGACGGCTGAGCACGGGAACGACCTCATTTTCGGGAGCTGCAAGTCTTATACCGTAGCGGTTATATTTACCAACTGCCATAGCAAGGTCTTCGGTCAAGGCGTCCATAACGATTACGCCACTGTTCATTATAATAACTCGCTCACATACCGCCTGAACCTCCGACAAAATGTGGGAAGAAAGGATTACTGTACGCTGAGTACCGAGACGCTTTATAAGATTGCGAATTTCCACTATCTCCTTGGGGTCAAGGCCTACGGTAGGCTCGTCAAGAATCAAGACTTGAGGATCACCGATGAGAGCTTGGGCAAGCCCAACTCTCTGCTTGTATCCCTTTGAAAGGTTCTTTATGAGTCTGCCGTAAACATCGGTAATTTTTACTACGTCGCAGATCTCGGCAAGATGTCTTTTTCTATTTAATTTGCACTTCTTTAAATCGTAAACGAAATCAAGATATTCCTTTACGGTCATATCAGGATACAAAGGAGGAATCTCGGGCAGATAGCCAATAAGCGCTTTCGCCTTTTCAGGCTGCTCAAGAATATCATACCCGCCTACAGTAACAGTACCCTGTGTGGAGGACAAATAACCTGTTATCATACTCATGGTAGTGGATTTTCCCGCACCGTTAGGTCCGAGAAGACCGACTATCTCACCACGGTTTATGGTAAAAGATATATCGTCAACCGCTATTTTCTTTCCGAAGCGTTTTGTCAAAGACTTTGCTTCAATCATGATAGATTTACCTCTTAAAGTATATATTAGTCTTCTTTAATATCCAACTTTATATGGAGCTCGCTAAGCTGCTTTTCATCAACCTTAGCAGGACAGCTGGACATAAGCTCGGATGCGTTCTGTACCT
>JAZONJ010000143.1:0-5111 GCA_045654425.1 Acutalibacteraceae bacterium | reverse complement strand
AGGCTCATATGTATCCGAGCCTGTGCTTTTATCACTTGTTGCTCTTTTGGTATATGATTTCTTTTCATATAAACATGCTACCGACGTTTTGAACAATTTCAAGATAGTAGCCTCAAAGCTCGAAAAAAAAGCTATCGCTCTTATTGATAACCAATCTATTGCAACATCTATGGCGCGTTCATCTATTGAAGGAGAGGTTCTTGCGGCAGGAGTCAAGCGCACATCTATCCTGACAGACTTTATGCGTTACTCCTCCTGCGACCAAGCTTTCGGTGGATATCTCGGTTCCGTTTTGACAATCTTTTCTATACTGACTGCTTTATCTTCTGTAATTATCGGAATTTCTCACCACTCCTTTGAAACGGCTCTTTGCGTTATTGCAGTAATGCTTTCCCTTTTTGCCATGCCTACCTATTCGTTAGCAGAGTATCTGCCGCTATCCTCTCTCTGCTCCAAGCTTTTTAAAGAGAGAGCTATGATTTGCAGTAAATACTCAGCCTCAAGAATTGAACAGGCTAACGCTGTGGTTATTTCTTCAAATGAGCTGTTCCCGGAAGGAAGCATTGAGTTGTTTAATATTAAGCCTCTCGGAGCAAATAATATAGACAACACGCTGTCGGCTGCCGCATCGGTTGCTGAAGCAATAAAAAGTCCTCTTGTTTGGATTTTCAACTCGTTTGTTGATTCTTCGGAAAAGAGACCGACTGCAGATACGGTTAAATATGAAGACAATCTCGGTATTTCGGGTTGGGTCAAGGATGAGCATTATTTTATTGGCAACCGTACACTCATGGAAGCCCATGGAATTAAAGTTCCTCCTCTTGAAGTTGACCGAAAGATACTTCATAAAGGTTATTTCCCGATTTATGTTGCAGTTGGACAAAGAGCATGCGCTCTGCTTATCGTAAAATATAATCCCATTGTTTCGGTTAGGAACAACCTTGTCAAACTCATAAATTCAGGCATAACCCTGCTTATTGATAACTGTGACAGTAACATTACCGCAAAAATGCTCTCGGATTATTACGGACTATATGAAGACAGCATAAAGGTAATGGATCATAAAGGTGTACATAACTACCAAACTGCAGTAAATTTCTCGGAGTGCTACAGCGCACATGCAGCTCATATTGGAAAGGCAGAAAGCTTTTTCGATATTATTACGGGAGCTTTAAAGCTTCGCACTGTGTCAAACGTTATGTATTCTATGCACATTATACTTTCTGCGCTTACACTGACGGTCTTTGTGCTTTCTGCGCTTGATGGAAGAATGGCGCTGCTCAGCATTACCGCTTGTCTTGTGGCAGAGGTTATCTCTCTTATATTTGCTTTAATCGCCTACTTGTTTTCTAAATAATTTTTCATTCAAATAAACTTTGAAAGGGTGAGACATATTCTAAAAAGAAAAAACACCGTTTCTGAAAAATTAATATATCTCGCCTTTGCAAGCGTTTTTTTGCATTTTGTAATTACAGGTATCGTTTTGCTTTGTATAAGCATTTACATTATTCTTAACAGCGATGCCAGAAAAAGCGCTTTCAGATTTCCCGGTCGTTCGTTTCTGTATGTTTTTACTATATACTCTGCTTTTATCGCCCTTATACGTGATAATTTCATAGGTCTTGCCTGCTCGGTAGGCTTCTTTGCAGTTTTTATGGTAAGTTACTTTGCCCGAAACGAAATGACGGGTGACGTTTTCCAAAAGGGACTCGATATTTCCTGTTATATGAGTTGGGTTGTTTTCGTTGTCGTTCTTTCTGAGAAATCAATTTACTCACATCAGGAAAGTTACCGATGCGTCGGTTGGTTTTTTAATTCAAACTATATGTGCACGCTTATGGCAATGATGGTACTTGTCTGCGTATATAAAATGCTTATTTCTCAAAAAGGTAAACCATTTTACTTTATAACGATAATACTTTCAGTCATTACGATGTATCTTGGCGGCAGCATTTTTGCTTTTATCGAAATAATAGTCGGAGTTCTGACATTATTTATCCTCTTTAAACGCCGTTCACTTGTTATCTCTTTCTTTGTTTGCTGCGGTATCGCTCTTATTTCGCTTTATGCTTTTCCGGATATCTTCCCACGCATACTCGAATCAAGCAAAACCACAGACAACAGAATCCTTGTTTGGGACTCGGCTCTGGAGTTTATTAAGATGAGCCCCCTTTTCGGGCACGGATTTCTCTCGTATTATCATCTTCACAACATTCACGGTTCTTTGTGGAATACCGCTCATACCCACAATTTTATACTTGAGCCCATACTTAATTTCGGACTTATAGGAGCCGCCATTCTCGTCATATTCCTTTGGACTTATTACGAAAAAATTGCAGAATGCAAGTCCCTGCTCCGAAAAACAAAAACCGCCAATCTTATACTTGCTATTTCTGCTGCGGCAATCATCCATTGCACAGTGGATATGACAATACAATGGGTTCAGACAGGGCTTTTCTTCGTGCTTATACTCGCCGGTATCGGAGTTGACGAAAAAGCGCTTAACCGACGAATAGAAGCCTGTCTTGCAAAAAGTCAAAAACAAATTTCAGATAAATCTTCCGAGGAGGAAAATATAAATGAACAATAAGAAATTCTACATCACAACAGCTATTGCTTACACCTCACGCAAACCCCATATCGGAAACGCATATGATATCGTTCTCGCTGATATGATTGCGCGTTATAAGCGAATGATGGGCTTTGATGTATACTTTATGACAGGCTCGGACGAACACGGACAGAAGATCGAAGAATATGCTAATGCCGCAGGTATCACACCTAAGGAATACGTTGACGGTATTTCCTCTCAGATCAAGGACGTTTGGAACAGCATGAACACCACATACGATAAGTTCATCCGTACAACTGACGACTATCACGAAAAGGTTGTTGCTAAAATTTTCAAAAAGCTTTATGACCAGGGAGATATTTATAAGAGTGAGTACGAGGGCAAGTACTGCGTACCTTGCGAATCGTTTTTCACACCCTCTCAGCTTGTAGACGGCAAATGTCCTGACTGTGGACGTGATGTTTCAGATGCAAAGGAAGAGGCTTATTTCCTGAAGCTCGGAAAATATCAGGACAGACTTCTTAAGTACTATGAAGAAAACCCTGATTTCATTAAGCCCGACTCACGCAGAAATGAAATGATAAACAACTTCTTAAAGCCCGGTCTTGCTGACCTCTGTGTTTCAAGAAGCTCGTTCAAATGGGGTGTTCCGGTAGAATTCGACCCGAAACACGTTATTTATGTATGGATAGATGCTCTTTCCAACTATATCACAGGCATTGGCTATGACCCCGATGGTTCAAATGAGCTTTATAACAAATATTGGCCTGCTGACCTTCACGTTATCGGAAAAGATATTGTCCGTTTCCATACAATTTATTGGCCTATTATTCTTATGGCTCTCGGTGAGCCTTTGCCGAAACAGGTTCTCGGTCATCCGTGGGTGCTTGTCGGCGAAGACAAGATGAGTAAATCTAAGGGTAATACTATTTATGCCGACGAGTTGGCAAAACGCTTCGGAACAGATGCGGTAAGATATTATCTCCTTTCCGAAATTTCCTTCACTAATGACGGTTCGATTACTTATGAGAGCTTTATAAACAAGTTCAACACCGACCTTGCAAATACTCTCGGTAACCTTGTAAATCGTTCTGTCGCAATGACTAACAAGTATTTCGACGGTAAAGTTTCTGCTAAGGTTTATGATAACGAATGTGATAAGGAACTTATCGCAACAGCGCAGGAAACCCTTAAAAAATATTCCGAGACAATGGATATTTACCATAATGCCGATGCCTGCGAGGTTGTTATGAATCTTGCAAAGCGTTGCAATAAGTATATTGACGAAACTATGCCTTGGGCACTCGCAAAGGACGAAGAGAAGAAAGATTATCTTGAATGTGTACTCTATAATCTTCTTGAGTGCATCCGCCTCATTGGCGTAATGCTTTCTCCCATAATCCCTGAAGCCGCCGGCAAGATTGCAGCCGAGCTCGGCACTGATTCTAAGGCCCTCGCTTTTGGTGAGATAAAGGAATTCTCGGTTGGTGAAGCAACTCCTCTCTTCCAACGTCTTGATGCTGAAAAGGTTCTTGCAGAAATCGCCGCCGAAGCTGAGGCTGCTAAAAAGGCTGAAGAAGAGGCTGCAAACGTTGCAAAAATCGCCGAGATTACCATCGAGGACTTTATGAAGGTTGAACTGACCGCAGCTAAAATCAAGGCCTGCGAACCCGTTAAAAAGGCAAAGAAGCTTTTAAAACTGACCCTTGATGACGGAAGCGGAAAGGACAGAACCGTAGCATCGGGAATTGCAAAGTGGTATGCTCCCGATGAGCTTATCGGAAAGACTGTAATCTTAGTTTCCAACCTTAAGCCTGCAACTCTTTGCGGTGTTGAAAGTTGCGGTATGATTCTTGCCGCTGACGCAGGAGAGGACGATGTTAAGGTTGTATTCCTCGAAAACGTTCCTGCAGGAAGCAAGATAAGATAATGTATCCTGTACCTGAAATAGCTGCCCCCGTTGGCAGTATTATCGACACCCACGCTCATTTTAATGACCCGAAATTTGATGAGTACAGAGATGAACTTTTATCGAAATTACCCGAGCTCGGAGTTGAAAGAATAATTAACTGCGGCTGTTCAGACATTACAAGTCTCGATTGCATAGCTCTTGCCGAAAAATTTCCTCATATTTACGCGGCAGTAGGATATCATCCCTGCTCCGTTCAAGGAGAAATAAACATCGATGCTATCGAAAAAATGTTATCTCACGAAAAGGTTGTCGCTGTCGGCGAAATCGGTCTTGACTATTATTGGGACAAGACGTATATCGCAGAACAAAAGGCGGCTTTCCGTCTTCAACTCGAGCTTGCTAAAAAGTATAATATCCCTGTAATTATCCACGACCGCGATGCTCATGCAGACACAATGGAGATAATCCGAGAGTGTAAACCGAATGGTGTGTTCCACTGTTTTTCGGGAAGCGTTGAAACAGCAAGAGAACTCGTAAAAATGGGAATGTATATCGGAATCGGTGGAGTTTTAACCTTTAAAAACTCACGGAAGTTAAAAGAAGTAGCTGCCGAAATTCCGCTTGAGA
>JAZONJ010000142.1:0-3833 GCA_045654425.1 Acutalibacteraceae bacterium | reverse complement strand
TTAATGGTCATGGTTTCGCTTCTGCCAAAGAATACAGAGCGAAGATGTCCGTCGGTGTTCATGCTGGTGTAGTTACCGGGCTCGTTTACATAGCGACCGAACTGTGCGTGGATCGGGCCGGGATGACGGTAGTCGCCTTCGTCGGTATAGTCGGGGATAAGACCGCGCATGATGTCGAGAAGGTCATGCTGAAGATACTCAAGGTCGAATGAATCGATGTCGTGTGAGCACTCCTGAATCATAACCGAGCAGGTAGTGTGGTGAGAAGCGATACAAACGGTACCGTTCACAACACCTGAAGCTTTAACGATCTCCATAATTTCCTTCGAAACATCGTGGAAGGTGGGGATCCAACCGCGTGACTGAAGTTCTAACTCTTTCTGAAAAACTTTAAATTCCATAATATTTTCCTCCAAAAATAATTTTTTACTTATTTATTACGCTCGTCATAAGCGCGTCTTACAGCGGAAATCATTTCGTCAACCATTGCAGCTCTGTCGGGGGCTTTTGCAACACCCGAGGATGAGCCTGTAGCGTCTGCACCTGCGATAATGGTGTTGTAAACGTCTTCGCCGTTTGAAATGCCTGCAGCGGTAAGAACAAGAATATTCTCGTTTACATCCTTAACCGACTTTGTAGCAGCTTCTACATATTCCTTACCAACCGAAACACCTGTTCCGATGAGCTCGGAGGGTTCTGCAACAATGATGTCGGGGTTGAGGGTTGCGATGCGGCTTGCATCTGCAAGAGAATCGGCACATACTATCGAAATAAGTCCGACTTCGTCTGCACGAGCGATAGTCTCTTTAAGCACATCAAACTCGAGCGGCTTTTCGCAGTGGTTAAGCATAACGCCGTCTGCACCTGCGGCAACAAGCGACTCAGGTAATGTGTCTGCGAGACCTCTGCCGGGATAAAGGGGATCCATGTGAGGAGCGAAAACAAAAATGTTTTTAGTAGCCTCCTTAACACGTCTGATATCCACAACCGGAGTTGTGAAAATGATGCTGACACCATATTTTTCTGCGGCAGCATCTGCCGCAAGAGCTAAGTCGAGAACTTCATCTCCGTAGAGATAGGATTTAGGTCCGATCTCAAAAAACGGAGTTGTGATTTTTCTCTTTTCTTGCATGAAAACTCCTTCTTTCTAAATAAAATTTCTAAATTAATTATACTAAAAACTTTCGTTTTAATCAATATCATTTGCGAAAATTTAACGTTTTTGTTAAAAACCACAATCAAACGTCTTGATTTTGTTGAAAATAGGGTATTGATTTTTTAAAAGAAAAATATTATTATCTAAATAGAAAATTTCTATTAACGGAGGAAATGAAAATGATAAGTAATACTGCGCTTGAAGCTGCAAAAGCGGCTTATGACATTGAATTTGAGTGTATTAAAGAGATGAAAAACCATCTGAACGATGATGCTTTTTCTAAAGCTGTAGAGCTTCTTTGTAAGGCTGAACGTATCGGTGCCGCAGGCTGCGGACATTCGGGAATCGCATGTCAGCATTTTGCTCACCTTATGTGCTGCATTGACCGTCCTGCAAAGTTTATATCTCCTGCTGAGGCTGTTCACGGTGGTACGGGATATCTTCAGAAAGGCGATGTTATGATCTTTGCTTCACGTGGCGGAGCTACAAAGGAGCTTTTCCCGATTGCTGATATTTGCAAGGCTAAGGGTGTTTCTATCATTACAATTACCGAAAAGACAGAATCTCCGCTTGCCGAGATGGCAGATGTAGTTATCAAACAGTATGTAAACCGTGAAACTGACAAATATAATATGCAGGGTACCACGAGCACAACTGCGCTTTGTATGATTTTCCATGCTCTTCAGACCGCTATGATAGAAGAGACTGATTATCAGGCAGAGCAGTTTGCCCTTGTTCATCCGGGCGGAGCTGTCGGAGAACGCCTTAATAAGAAGAGCCTTTATTAAACGGAGGATTTAAAGGTGGCTGAAAGCAAGCTAAAAATCGATATAAGAAGAAATAAAATACTTGAAGAGCTTAAGAGTTCGGGCAAGGTCTTTGTTTCTGAACTGTCGTCAAAGCTCGGTGTAACACCTGTTACTGTGCGAAACGATTTGCAGGCTCTTGAAAACGATGGATATCTTATCCGTATGAATGGTGGAGCGGTTTATTCAAGTCGGACCACCGAGAAACCCGGTATTCCGGATAGTCTTGAAATATCTCAGGTTCATCAGAAAGAAGCGATAGCTGAGGTCATTTCCGAAATGATAAAGGACGGAGACACTCTGTTTATTAATTCGGGAACGACAACTCAGCTTGTAGCGGCAAAGCTTAAAAAGCGTAACAACCTTAATATAGTTACAAATTCACTTGCCGTTGCTACAATGCTTGGAAATGTTTCCTCTTTCCGTGTGATTCTGCTTGGCGGAGAGGTTAACACCAAATACAAATTTACATACGGCGGAGATGCTCAGGACCAGCTTAGTCGTTATCAAGCCGACTGGGCAATAATGGCAATTGACGGCATAAGTACGAAAAAAGGAATCACAACCTATCATGCCGAAGAAGCGATAATCGACCGCATGATGATGCGCGGAGCAAAAAGGGTTCTGATTGCCGCCGACCATACTAAAATCGGTCGAGCCGGATTTATGAAGGTGTGCGATTGTAACGGATCTATTACTCTTGTGACAAACAGAGAGGTTGTTTCAGCCGAGCTCAGTGAACTTTACGAAAACGATATTACCGTTATCGAGGCATAAACTGTTAAATATTTAACAAATTTAACAATGCTGCATCCTTAAATGTGCCTGAAAATTGTGTAATTTATGAATTGAAAAATTAAACTTTCTGTTTTAATATGGAATAAAGATTTTAAAAGGAGAGATTATATATGAAATTACTTATAGATGACGCTGATATTAACAGAATTAAAGAAATATGTGAGTTTTATCCTATAGATGGTGTTACAACCAACCCTTCAATACTTGCTAAAACAGGCAGAAATCCTTATGAAGTTTTAAAGGAAATCAGAGATTTTATCGGCCCTGACGCTGAACTTCATGCTCAGGTTATTTCACTCAAGGCTGATGATATGGTAAGAGAGGGACGCCATATAGTTGAGGTTCTCGGAGAAAAGGCAAAGACCTTTATTAAGATTCCGACCATTCCTGAAGGACTTAAAGCAATGCGAATCCTTTCTAAAGAGGGTTATAAGGTAACAGCTACCGCGATTTACAATCCTCTTCAGGCATATCTTGCTGCAAAGAGCGGAGCCGATTATGCCGCTCCTTATATCAACCGAATCGATAACCTGGGAAATAATGGTATCGCTGTTGCAAGAACCATGCAGGATATATTTGTATCGAGCGGTTACAAAACGAGAATACTCGCAGCAAGCTTTAAAAACTCTCTTCAGGTTCAGGAACTTTGCGAATCGGGTATCCGCGCAGCAACTGTTTCCCCTGATGTTATCGAGGGACTTATCAAGCATCCTTGCGTAGACTCTGCCGACGTTACCTTTGTTAAGGACTTTGAGTCTCTTTGCGGCGAAGGAAAAACAATGCTCGACTGCGATAAATAATTTTGGTGAAATAAAAGGCACCCAAGCACAACGCTTGGGTGTCTTTTTATTGTTTAATGTGCATGTTTTCACAGGGTCAAGTCCTGCAATATACAAAAATAAAAAGGAACCAACCTTACGGTCGATTCCTCTTTATTTGGTGCGGGTGACAGGACTTGAACCTGCATGCACGCGGCACTGGTTCCTAAGACCAGCGTGTCTGCCATTCCACCACACCCGCGAAACTATGCAAGAGACATTTTAATATAATTGGTCTCAAATGTCAAGAAATAA
>JAZONJ010000141.1:0-5685 GCA_045654425.1 Acutalibacteraceae bacterium | reverse complement strand
GGTTAAGTTGCAAAAAATCGAGGAAATATCCAAATAAATTGAACATTTCCTCGATTAATTTAGGAAGCCTCTAAAGGGACTTTTTCAGTGCCCTCCTCAAAACGAGATGCTTTTTTTGTCACCATACTGAAAGATACGATCCACTACAAAGCGCCATCAGCTGCCTCCAGGATTGCCGTCACCTGCTCGGCAGGCAGTTCTGCCAATTCTGCAATCTTTTCCACAGAAAATCCATCTTTGTGCAAGTTCCTTGCTATAGTAGCCTTCGCTGAAGCCTCGCCGCTATGGAGGCCTCTCTGCTCGCCTCTATGCTCCGCGGTGTACAAGACATTTTCCCAGTCCAGTTCTGTCATCATATCCTTATCGTATTGTATTCGTTTCTCATGTGTAAACTGCGCTATCTCTGCAGCCTTGAAGAGACGCTGAAAGATATCCAACTGAAGATCCTCTGGCAAGCGGTCCAACCGCGACATATTCTTAAATGAATAGCACCATTTGTCAACAATTGTTTCGCATTTATCCAAAGTCTTCGTAAATCCCGCCAGTTCTATGAACGTCAGGCTGATCGTATCGGGTGGATTCGCTCCCGTCTCTTTCTCCCGCAAGGCAAACTCTGAAAGAATACGGTCTCCCCTATCGGTGCCAAAACTTCCCACCCGATCTTTTGCCAGGATTCCAATCAGGTATACGGGAGGAAGATCATAATCCTTCACTCCTCGAAGGGGCTGACTGGCAAACAGCCTGGCAGCATAAGCCACACATCGTTTAAAGAAGTGCTCTTGCCCATACTTTTGAAGTTCTACCACATAAATACTCCCATCCACATCCTCGCAACGGAGATCCAAAACAAAGGTTTTTCTTCCCAATGTCGCGGGTCTTAATTCCGTGGTCGAATAAGTCAGATCAATTACCTGTCTACCCGCTGGCAAAACAGCATTCAGTAAATCAATCAAAACCTGTTTGTTCTGTTGATCCCCAAACACCGCCTTAAAACCAGAATCCGTCAATAAATCTACATAGCGTTCCTTACTCTCACTCGTTCCTGCGCTCTCCGCCAGCCCAACACCCAGTTTCCTATTTTCCATTTTACAGCGTCTTGGGGCAGGTTCTCGTTACAAAATTCGGAAAGTATTTTCAGTCTGCAATACCATTTCGTAAAAAGTTGCCACTGCCTTTTCCTGTTGGCAATAAAAAACCCAACCTAATCCAAAAGGCTACGCTGCAATTGATCCAAGGATAACCCGGTAAGCTCAACAATATCTTCCATTGCGAAACCTTTGTTGTATAGGTTTCTTGCTATGTGAACCTTACCACGCTCCTCAGCCTTGCACTCAGCCGTGTGTAAGATATTTTCCCAATCTTGTTCTGTTATCATATCCTTATCGTATTGTTTGCGTTTTTCCGGTGTAAATTGAGCAATCTCTGCCGCCATAAAAAGACGTTGAAAGATATCCAACTGAAGATCCTCTGGCAAGCGGTCCAATCTTGACATATTTTTAAAGGAGTAACACCACTTATCAACTATTGTTTCGCAGTCCGCCAAAGACTTCGTAAAACCTGCCAGTTCAATAAAAGTAAGGCAAATCGTATCCTCTACCATCACGATGCGCCGTCTATCTTGCAAGGCAAACTCCGAAAGAATACGGGCAGGTTCTCGTCACAAAATTCGGAAAGTATTTTCAGTCTGCAATACCATTTCGTAAAAAGTTGCCACTGCCTCTTCCTGTTGGCAATAAAAAAAGCACAACCAGACCTTCGGTATGGCTAGCAATCTATCCCAGCTGTGCCTTGTTTCCTAACTCGCAAATGCCCCAGATCGTCACAGAAAAGGCACTTGCTCAGACAAACGGAAACTGTAAGGCTTATCAGGAATGATTGCCTACGCCCCTCAGGATGGTTGTGCTTTTTTTATTCCCACCCTAATCCAAAAGGCTACGCTGCTTTACGCAGTCCTAGCGCTGCAGCGAGATCGCGACACCGAGGGTCGGAATCAGGCAGGAGGCGGTGAATTTGCAACCCAGGGAGAGGGAGAGGCATTGGAACTGGCCCGGAAGCACATCCAAACCTAAACGTACGCCAACATCTCCCATATAATCCAACTGTCCAGCGGCTAATACAGGAGAACTATATCCCGTAAAGATACCGGCTCCGGCATAGAGTTGCAGATCGGTACGGCCACTGAATGGACGATAGATTACGCCGGCAGTTGCTGTGATGTCTGAAAATTCTATGCCGTACAGGCTCGAAACATAGCCGCCCCATTTATTCGAAATATAGCCAAATGTTCCCCCCCAATGGTTTTTCGAGCAAGCAGGGTAATTCAAGTTCTTGCTGGGACTACCAATGCCGTAGTTCAACTCTGCAAAAAGTCGGCGTTTCGACTCTTGCTTTTGGGCCTTCTCTTTCTTTTGAGCTTTCTTTTTGGGAGCTGCTTTCTTTTCCGGCTGTTTTTTAGGTACAGTGGCTTGCGGTGTGGTATTTTCGGCTTTTATGGGCTTCAATTCTTTGGCCACTGTCAACTGTTGGTTGTGTTTCAGTTCAACTTCAAATTCTACCGGAAAGTGTCCTTCCTTTGTCAGGGTGATCTGATGTTTGCCCACCAACACCTGTTTTACTTTCGGAGTCTTTCCAATCTCTTCCCCGTCCAGAAAAATAAAGGCTGCTGTGGGGGTTGATTGAATTGAAAGGATGGCATAGAACGGAATCGGAGCTTCTACGGTCTTTGTTACCACCTCGCCCTCTTTTACATGGAAGGAAATACTCCGCGCTTGGCATCCGGCTTTGCGTGCTTCCAAAACGTGGTCGGATGTCGTACTCAGGTGGCCGGTCCAAGAGCCGGTGCCTTGATATACATTATCCACCCAGATCTCGGCTTGAGGATCTTCGCAAGTACAAGTCACGGTTGCAAAGAGTGCGTCCAACGCCATCCGAACCGTCTGTTCTCCTCCTTGGCCAAGTATCTGAATTTTCTCCGTCCGGGAAGCATATTCTCTTTTCTGCATCAAGACTTCCAGTTCACCACGCAGGTAACGGGTTTCTGAGCGGAACGGAGTTGTTCCGATGTGTTTTCCATTCACAAATACATCGGCACCCACGGGATCACTCTCAAAGGTTAGATAACTATAGGCCGGAGTCATTGTAAATTGATGTTCCTGATCTTCTTCCGATACTTCTACTTGGCCGGTAATGGTTTCATACTCGGGATGTTCAATGCGGTAATAGTAACGACCGTAGTTCAATTGATATTCAAAGTCGTTTTGGGTTACGATTTCTGAGTACAAAGAACAGTCTTCTGTATCTCCAATAGAGACCCGTGCTCCTTGCGGAACAATGTTCATGCGCAAGTAGTTAAAAGAAATGGATGCATTCAAAATGGTTTGTGCCACAGCATCCGTACGTAAGGTAATCCGATATACTTTGCCGGGTTGTAGCTGAACAGGAATCGGAGGCACCTCTTCATAGCCCTTGCAAGCGAAGTACAAGTTTTTAGTTTGATACGGCACCCAGAACCAATATTCACCATTGTCCATTTCCCGACGTTTGGTCACTCCCAAGCCCCGGTTGTCCAAGGCCAAAGGGTTCTTCAACTCGTTGGTGGGACGCACCTTGATCAGCGCGCAAAGGTTGTCGTTCTGGTCATGGACCGGATAATACGTCTTCGCATCCATATCCGTCTCATCCAGGCGTACTTCGCCCGCGAATACCATTTTCAAGTTCTGGGCTGCTGCCGGCAACGCCTGCAACCCGCAGACCACCCACAGCACCACGATCCACACAAAATATCTTTTCATTGTTGTTATTTGCTTTTTTAAATATTCAGGAATTACTTAGGATTATTTAGGAACGATCATACCGCTAATGTCACCTTCGTAAGTTGCTTGAAGTTTTAGTTTTCTACTTGCAGAAGCAGAAGTGAAGTTTACATTGAGAACGCCTCCTTCTTCACCACCACCCATTTCTGAGGGATCTTTCATTCCTGTCAAGCTACCAGTGTATTCAGCTTTGATAGTTGCAGAAGCAGTTTTGAAGTCGTAAAGGAGGTTGTATTTACCATCAACATGGGTAACAGTCAAAGTACCTGATTCAGGCATTTCCATTTGACCACCAATGCTAACTAGGCAATAATCAGCCCAGATAACCATACCCGTATAATCAGAGCCAATAGTATAAACACCCGGAGCAAAAACATTTGCTTCGTAGTATTCTACGATAGTGTCATCAGCATCATACATTTCAAATTGAAGACTCACACGCTTTCCATTGACAGTACCTTGTTGTTCAAGATAAATGTTGTTTTGTGCTTTGTATTCAGCTGCACTGTGGGTTGCTTCAAAAGGATAAACGGTATCATCTTCTTCGCCACCTTCTTCTTCACTACCAGTAGGAGGAAGCTCTCCTTCGACCAACCGGAACCCGCCGTTGGCGTGCTGAATGAAGGGGTCGAGGCCTTCCCGAAAGGAAACGCGACAGCAACCCGCGCTGTAGCTATAACTACCCCCGCGATGAACACGATACTCACCACTGCCAGGGCCGGTGGGGTTCGTTTGGGTGAAGGAAGTATATTCCCCGTACCAATCCTGACACCATTCATACACATTGCCACTCATATCGTATAGGCCGAGTTCGTTCGGTTGAAGTTGGCCGACAGGATGAGTCTTATAGGCACTATTGCCAGAATACCAAGCCACCTCTTCTATGGTATTGCTACCCGCATATTTATAACCCTGGCTCTGGTTCCCACCTCGGGCCGCATATTCCCATTCTGCCTCTGTCGGTAGACGATACTTTTTGCCCGTAAGTTGATTCAATTTCTGGATAAACTCTTGGATGGCGTCCCAAGAGACACCACCAACAGGAAGATTGTCTCCCTTAAAAGAGCTTGGAGTATTCCCCATCACAGCCCTCCACTGTGCCTGGGTCACTTCGTATTTACCGATGTAGAAATCACTTAATGTAACCTCGTGTACCGGCTTTTCATTCGCGAAAGCACCTGCTCCTTGCTCGTCAGTTCCCCCCATTTGGAAGGTACCACCTTCGACAAAGATCATGCTTTCGGCCAAGGCTTTGAGGTCTTCCTGCGGAGGCATTTCGCCTTCGACCAAACGGAACCCGAGGTTGCCGCCCCGATAAGAGGAGTAGTAGTCGCTCCGATAGGCTACGCGACAGTACCTCGCGGAGTTATCCCACCTACCCCCGCGAAGAACGCGGCTCGAACCACTGGCAGGGCCGGTGGGGTCCGTTTTAGACGAGGAAACATAGCTGCCGTACCAATCCTGACACCACTCATACACATTGCCACTCATATCGTATAGGCCCAGTTCGTTCGGTTGAAGTTGGCCGACAGGATGAGTTTTTTCGTTGCTATTACCAGAATACCAAGCCACCTCTTCTATGGTATTGCTACCCGCATATTTATAACCCTGGCTCTTCTTACCGCCTCGTGCGGCATATTCCCATTCTGCCTCGGTCGGTAGACGATAGGTCTTGCCCGTAAGTTTGTTCAATTTCTGGATAAACTCTTGAACGTCATCCCAAGAGACTTGCTCCACAGGAAGATTATCCCCCTCTAAAGAGCTTGGATTATTCCCCATCACCGCCTTCCACTGACCCTGCGTCACTTCGTACTTACCAATGTAAAAATCACTCAATGTCACGGAATGGACCGGTTTTTCATTATCAAACGCA
>JAZONJ010000140.1:0-20622 GCA_045654425.1 Acutalibacteraceae bacterium | reverse complement strand
TTGACGAAAAATGGAAAAAATATCAATTTTTTCGTGGGTACCCCGAAAAAGTTTTCCACATTTTCAACATAGTTATTAACAAACTCCTTGTTGCAACAGTTAACATAATAACGAAAAATAGTCGTTTTCCATACCGCTTGACATAATTTCGTTATTATATATAATGTATATAAGAATATTTGAGGTGAGATTGGTTTTGTTTATAAAAAAAGCAGATGCAAGCGTTTTAAAACTTTTAATTTCTTACATAATTTTTGGTTCAGACGGTATTTTTGTACGATATATCCCTCTTCCGTCTTCGGTCATAGCGGCAGTCAGAGGGATTATGGGCGGACTGCTGATTTTATTTTATCTTTGGATTAGCGGAAAGAAGATTTCGGGAGATGAAATAAAGAAAAATCTCGTTTCCCTGGTTATAAGCGGCGTCGCTATCGGTTTTAACTGGATATTCCTTTTTGAAGCTTACAGATATACGAGTATTGCAACCGCAACGCTTTGTTATTATATGGCGCCTGTCTTTGTGATTATCGGCGCGCCGATATTTTTAAAAGAAAGAATCGCTCTTAAAAATATAATGTGTGTGCTTGTAGCTCTTTTGGGAATGTATTTTGTTTCAAATGCGGCGCTTGGCAGCAAAAGAGATATTTACGGAATCCTTTTCGGACTTGCGGCGGCTTTGCTCTATGCTACAGCAATAATCTGCAACAAAAAAATGGGAGAAATCGCCGCTGAAACACGGGCTTTATCACAGCTTCTTATAGCGGGACTGACTGTTCTGCCTTATGCTGTATTTACAGCGGACATAAATACTTCGTCATTTGGTATGATTGGAATGGTTGCTCTGATTATAGTAGGCGTTGTTCATACCGGAGTTGCGTATGTTCTGAATCTTGGCTCGGTTGCCCGCGTAAAGTCGGACACCGTCGCGGTGCTATCTTATACAGATCCGATTGTGGCGATAATCCTTGAAGCGTTGGTGTTAGGGAGTCTGCCGTCCTTTTCGGTTATATTCGGCGCGGTGCTGATTCTTGGGGCAACGGCCGTTGCTTCTATTGAATCAAGGCATTAGTTAAAAGGTGTTTGCAACACCGGTTATTCATTATTCTATAAATACAAAGTCATCCTATTCGTATTGTAATTATATCGTGCGAAGCGCGCTATAATTCTGCACTTTGAATTATAAAAACGGGCATTTTCTGCCCGTTTTTTTATATATTTGTCCAAATTAAAAATATTTATAGCTTTTTTAAAATTTCGGTTGTTTCTACATTATAGTATGATGAAAATAAAACAGACGAACGGAGGAGCTTTTATGAAAAAACTTTATAGAATAATAGCAATTTCGCTTGCCATAATAAACGTTGTCAGCTTGCTAGGCGGCTGCAACAAGAAGGAGGAAAAAATGTCAACTGTAAACATATCTTTTTCTGAAGAGTACGCTCCCAAGCCGATTAATGCTTCGTGCAAAAATAAAAATATCTTTATGTACAATCCCGACCGCGGCTTCCGCGTTCATAACGTTATTCGTGTTCACGACCTTATTGACTATGTGGATGACGAGAATAAGCTTGATCAAAGGATTGGACAGATTTTTGACAGCTATACCGCAAGGGTAAAAGAACCGTGGTCGCTGACATACTGCTACATTTACCTTACAAAGTGGAATCTTGAGGAATTGCCCGAGGAGGCGCTTATTGCAATAGAGGGAATTTTCAAATATGCCCGCAGAAGAAAAATAAAGCTCCTTGCAAGCTTTTGCTATAACAATACCATCCACGAGACTTGGGTTTACGTTCCCGAGCTTAAGGAAGACCTGGCCAAGGTTTGTGCAGACCAGGATACAATCTTAAAGCATATAGATCAGCTTGCACCCATTGTTTCGGAGTATAAGGACAGCATCTTTACCATCAAAGGCGGCTTCATCGGCTTTGTCGGTGAGTGGGTATATGTTTATCAGTATCCCGAGGTGGATTACGACGTAATTTCCAGAGCAATAGTTGACAAGCTCTGCATACCAAACGATCTTTACTTTTCGCACAGAATGCCCGAATATACCGTTTCTGTCAAAGAAAGATATCCCGATTGGGACGGTTGGAAGAAGATTGGCTTCAACAACTGCGCCTTTTTCGGAGAACAAACCCGTGAGGGCTGGGAATCCGGAGGCTTTCAGGTAGGCGACAAAGCAGGCTGGTGGGATTATATCTGTGAAAACGGAGCATATTTCCCTGTGAGTGGAGAAACCTTTACCTCTACCGGACTTAATAACACGGGCAGAATCCCCAAAGGAAAGGAAGCCATTCTCGAGCTTGCTCACCATTGGCACACCGTACTCAGCTTTTTCCACGGAAGATACGATGCTTCGGCAGGTGAGATTAAGGTAATGGAAAATTGGGAGAATGAGGAATTGGGCTCCCAGTGGCTTGATGCAAACGGCATTATCTATGACCCCAATTGGTTTTTAGATGATAACGGAAATTCGGTCATTAGAAACTGCTACGAGTTTATCCGCGACCATCTCGGCTACAAATTGGTTGCCGAAAAGATTAAAATGGAAGCGGCAGACGGAAAAATAAAGGTAGGTATGGAATTCAAAAACTACGGATTTTCCGCCGCCTTTAATTTAAAGAGCGGTTTCGCACTCCTTAATGATAAGTATGAGGTTGTGTCAGAGGTAGAGGTTGGCGAACCTACAAAATGGTATAGTCACGATCCTGAAACCCCGAAATCTACAGAAGTGCTGAATCACTCGCTTTCTGCTGAACTTGACGCTCCGACGAGTAGCGGCAAATATTACGTCGCCTTCTACCTTCGCAACCTGCAGGGTGTCGGCGCACAACTTTCGAACGAGGTTCAGTTTGAAGAAAACTACAATATTCTCTATACCTTTGACGCATAAACAAAAAGGGAAGAGGGTTTTTCAAAAATCCTCTTAGGAATATTCCACTGAGGTTGTAGCGTAATTATATCGCGCAAAACGCACCATATTTTTGCATTTAGAAAACGGGGTTTTAACCCCGTTTTTATTTATCGTTCATAACATAATTAAGCGCTTGCGCAGCCTGTTCGGCTGTGGCTAGAAATTCTTCCTTCGCATCGGTTGTTGAAAGCGAGGAAAGCCCTGTAAGCCGTGAGTCAACCTCATAGAGAAAACCGTGATTCACAACAAAGGAAAGCAATTTTCTCCGACTCTCCCAGAAATTTTCTGCTTTTTGAGCAGTTTCTGCCGCAGCTTCAAAGTTCTCGTTTTTCGCCAGACGGATTGATTCGTTAACCGCTGCGGTAACCTTTTTGCAGGTGTCGTCGAAATAGAGGGTGCTAACGATGCCGAGTGACAGCATCAAAACAAAGCCGAGCACCGCGGCTATGATTCTTTTCATTAATTGTCATCCTTTTTAATAATAGTATAACTGAGATTTTTATCCGCTTGTAAAAGAAAAACCTCAGAAACAAGAGCCTTGTTTTCGTGAAGAATCTTTTCAACATCCCGCCTTGTTATGCCAAGCTCCTTCATGGCATCCTTCATTATTATACCGTCGCTGATTACGGGAAGAGGAAGGGCTGCATCTGCCTTTTTACCCATATCCGCTTTTGTAAGAGGCTGTTCGGTACCTTTGAGCAGAACGTTTAAACTGCCGTTAGTTTCCATAATCGCGTAAGCCACGGTGCTGATGTCATAAACGTCGCGATCGCGAAGCAGCTCGACAAGGTCGCTGATGGTAATTCTGAGATTTTTGAGTTCCTTTTGATTCAAAACTCCATTTTTTATAATGATTCTGCTGCTGCCTGAAATAATTCTGTGAAGTTTCGGGAATCTTAAAATCACTACCGAAAGGATAACCTCAAGGAAAACGAGGGTAGCGATTGAAGAAACACCGAGCAGGACGGGCTGAGATATATCCTGAAGCGGAATCGCCGCCATTTCGGATATGAGAAGAGTTACGACAAGCTCCCCGGGTTGCATTTCGCCAATCTGTCTTTTGCCCATAAGCCTGAGCCCGATTATGACGAAAAGGTAGAGAAGAGCCGAGCGCATAATAATTGTAAGCATAAAAAAATCACCATCAATATTATTGACGGTGATCTATGATTTTATTGACCTTTTTTAATTTTATATGAAAGACGCATCAGAGTATCGGTAAAGTGAACGTTTTCAACCGCGACATTCGGATGTTCAAGGGCAATATCGAAATGCGAGAAGTTCCAAAAGCCTTCGATTCCGAGTTCTACTAGTCGGTCGGTAAGCTCCTTTGCGGCAGAGGTCGGAACACAGATAAATGCGGCTTTGGGCTCATGCTCTTTGCAGAACTCTTCAAGGCAGGCTGTGTCAAGAACGGTCATTCCCGCAACCTCGGTGCCGACAATTTCGGGATTAACGTCAAATATACCGATAAGCTCAAAACCGAGTTTTTTGAAATCCATATTGTTTGCGACAACATGACCGAGATTACCAACTCCGAACATAACGGCTTTCATAGGCTCATCGATTCCGAGTATGCTGCCGATTTCTTCGTAAAGATTATCGATAGAATAGCCATAGCCCTGCTGACCGAAACCACCGAAGCAGTTGAAGTCCTGTCTGACCTGACTTGCGGTGAGGTTCATTCTTCTTGCAAGTTCGCCCGAAGAAATACGCTGAATATTCTGTTTTTTAAGATTGCCTAAAAATCTGTAATAACGCGGAAGGCGTTTAATTACTGAGGTTGAAATATACTTACCCATTTGTTTTTAGTCCTCATTTAATTATTCATATTTTTAACAATCTCTATTATACACCGCTATTTTAATTTTGTAAATAGAAAAAAATTAATGTTTTTTCAAAAAAACACTTGACAAATCAGGAATGATTGCTATAATTAAATCAGTAACCATTACTGATTTGGGAGGTGCGACAGTAAAATGAAAAACTATTCGCGACAAAGAGAAGCAGTTTTAAACGTCCTTTGCGGGACAACAAGTCATCCGACGGCTGCTTGGATCTACGAAAAGGTGAGAGAAGAAATTCCGAATATCAGCCTCGGAACAGTTTACCGAAATCTTTCGGGACTGAGCGAGGATGGAGTAATCAAAAAACTATCTTTTGGCGACTCAAGCGTTCACTTTGACGGAGATACCTCGGTCCACAGTCATTTTTACTGTGAGCACTGCGGAGAAATAACGGATATATGGCTTGACCAGTCAAAACTTCTCGGACCTATTGAGTCTGACTACAATGTAAAAGCCAGATACGCCGATTTCAATATTACCGGCAAATGCAGTAAATGTTGCAATAAGGAAAACTAAAAAATTTAATTTATTATTTGGAGGAAAACTATTATGAAAAAATTTGTATGTACTATCTGCGGTTATGTTCACGAAGGCGATTCTGCACCTGAGGCTTGCCCGATTTGTAAGGCAAAGGCTGAAAAGTTCACCGAGCAGGCAGGCGAAAAGACTTGGGCTGCTGAGCATGTTGTTGGTGTAGCAAAGGGTGTTGATGAGAGAATCATCGCAGGTCTTCGCGAAAACTTCAACGGCGAGTGCTGTGAGGTTGGTATGTATCTTGCAATGGCAAGAGTTGCACACCGTGAGGGTTATCCTGAAATCGGTCTTTACTGGGAAAAGGCAGCTTATGAAGAGGCTGAGCATGCTGCTAAGTTTGCTGAGCTTCTCGGCGAGGTTCTCACCGATTCTACCAAGAAGAATCTTGAAATGAGAGTTGACGCTGAAAACGGCGCTACCATGGGCAAGTTCGAGCTTGCAAAGCTTGCAAAAGAGTTAAACCTCGATGCAATCCACGACACCGTACACGAAATGGCTCGCGATGAAGCTCGTCACGGAAAGGCTTTTGAAGGTTTGCTCGAGCGTTACTTTCGCTAATAAAAAAGAGACGCCGAAAACCGACCCGACCGCCCTTTTCAAACTTTCTTACGGACTGTTTGTTTTAACCGCCAAAGATGGCGAAAAGGATAACGGTTGTATCATAAACACAGCTTTTCAGGTGGCAAACGAACCTACAAAAATTGCCATTTCCTGTCAGAAGGGTAATCTTACCCGTGAAATGATAGGTAAAACAAAGGAATTCAATCTTTCGGTACTGACCGAGGAGACACCCTTTGAGGTTATCCGTCATTTCGGAATGCAGACCGGCAGAGATGTCGATAAATTCGAAAAGTGTGAAGAGGATATAAGGTCGGCAAACGGAATTAAATATATCCCGAAATATACAAACGCGTATTTCTCGGTAAAGGTTGAAAATTCCATCGACCTTGGCAGTCACGAGCTTTTTGTCGGAGAGATTACAGAGTCTAAAGTGCTCGACAGTAAACCGTCCTGCACCTATGCTTATTATCATTCCGATATAAAGCCGAAGCGATAAATATTGTAATTTAAAAAAAGATATGCTATTATTGTGATAGCATATCTTTTGTTTTTGGAGGTAGCGATGGAACGGAATATTTTTAAAAATCCGCAGGTTTACATAATGCTGTTTTCGGTTTTAAATTTATTTAGAATGATTTTTAGCACAGATATCGGAAGCCTTACCTTAATCGGCGCGGCCTCAAAGCTTTTAAACATTGCGGCTCCGCTATCGGTAATACTTTATTTTATAGCCGAGAAAAAAGGTTTCGGCTTTGAAAAATACATTTTGCCGATAGGTTTCGGGCTGTCAAGCGTTACCGTTTTTATCGCGGGATGGCAGGCAGCGGCACTCAGCGTTTATGACGAGGTTTACGGTTCGGTCAATATATTAATGATAGCAATACAGGCGGTTGCTATGATTTTAATGTTCGTCGGAACCCTTTTTGATTTTGAAAGCGTAGGCTATTTAAAATTCGGCAGTCTGCTCTTTGTCGGAGCCGCCACTGTCAGCCTCGTGGTCGGAATAATATTCAGTAAATTAAACGGTGCTTACGGGTTTAATCCCATACCGCTTATAGAATTTATAATAATACTCCTATTCTATTTTGGCATCTACCTTTTGGCAAAAGAGAAAAGCAAATAAAAATAAGAAAAGAAGGTTCGCGAGAACCTTCTTTTTTGTTACATAAACTTTTTCCAGGTTGATGGAGAGAAAAGGATGAGTATCGGGAAAAGTTCAAGTCTTCCTGCAAGCATATTGAAGCAGAGCAAAAGCTTTGAGAAATCGGTCATCCAAGCGAAATTTGCCGAAGGTCCGACTTTGCTCAGTCCCGGTCCGATATTATTGAGACAAGCGACAACCGAGGTGAAACCTGAAACAAGGTCGCAGCCCTCTGCCGCAATAATGGCAAAAACACTTGCCGCAAAAAGCAACAGATAAACGATAAGGTAGGATGTTGTTCCGCGGATTGTCTCGTGATCGATTCGCTTGCCCTCAAGTTTAATGTTTTTGACAAGCTTCGGATTGAGAATGTATCTAACTTCGCGGGCTCCGTTTTTAACGAGGAGCATTATTCTCGAAACCTTCATTCCGCCTGCCGTACATCCGGCACATCCGCCGATGAACATTACAGCAACGAGCACAACATGGGTTATTGTCGGCCAAAGGTTGAAGTCAACCGTTGCAAATCCCGAGGTCGAAACGATGGATGCCACCTGAAAATATGCCATTCTGAAGGATTCTTCGGCAGAGGCGCCTGACATATCGGGAGCGTTATAGAAACCATAAACGGTAAAGGAAATTGTACCGACCGCAATGGCGACAATGCCTAAAAACGTCCAAAGTTCTTCGCACTTAAATGCCTTTGAGAACTGTCTTATAAGCAAAAAGTAATAAACATTGAAATTAATCGCGAAGATTAGCATAAAGGTTGCGATGACGTATTGACAATAAGGAGAATAAGATGCTAAAGAATCGTTCTTAATTCCAAAGCCGCCTGTTCCGGCTGTTCCGATTGCGTGGCAGAGAGCGTCGTAAAGAGGCATCTTGCCGATAAGAAGAAACACGAACAGAAGGGCGGTAAGACCGAGGTATATGCCGTACATTATGCGTGAGGTTTCGGATATTTTCGGAACGATTTTTCCGATAGACGGTCCGGGAGACTCAGCGCGCATAAGATGCATGAAACGGGCACTGCTCTTGTCTGCCTGAGGCATTATGGCGAGCACGAAAACGAGGATTCCCATTCCTCCGATCCAGTTTGTGAAACAACGCCAAATGTTTGAGCTGTAACGGAGCGCTTCAACGCTCGGTACTATCGAGGCACCGGTTGTTGTAAAACCCGAAACGGTCTCAAAAAAGGCGTCGGTAAAATGGGGAATATCTCCGCTGATGACGAATGGGAGACATCCGAAAAGGGACATTACAATCCAGGAAAGTCCAACCGTTACAAAACCGTCCTTTGCCTGCATAACCTTGTCTTTTGGGGTTTTAAAACTGAACAAAAGACTGAGCGCTAAAAGTATCAGCATCGGCAGGACAAAAGGAAAAAGGCTTTCCTTATATATAAGGGCGGTTGCAAGAGGAAGTATCATAAGAGCCGCTTCCACCCCGAGGATTCTGCCGAGCACAAATAAAACCATTCTGTAATTCATACAGTTACCTCTATAAAACGATTTCGTTAAGGTCGGAAATGCCTTGACCTGCTGTAATAACGATTACGCTGTCATTCGGTTCGATAACCGAAGAACCGTCGGGAATTATAACCGAACCTTTTTTGCTGATGCAAGCGATAACGACATTGGGTTTTAGCTTCAGGTCTTTAAGGGGTGAGCCTACAACGGCGCAGTCTTTGGAAGCGATAAATTCCGCAGCCTCTGCCTTGCCGTCAAGTATACGATAAAGGGTTTGAACCGATGAAGCGCATTCGGAATTATTGACGGCGCGGATATATCTGAGAATGATGCTAGCGGTTAACTCCTGAGGATAAACAACGCTGCAGTTTTTCGCAACCGTCGGGAGCATCTTAATAAGAGCGGGACGCGTGATTTTGCAGATGGTCTTTCTGACGTTGCGCTGGTCGGCGTACATTGAGAAAATCATATTTTCCTCATCAATATCGGTAAGCGCTACGGTTGCATCAACATTTTCAAGATGATACTCTTCTAAAAATTCGGTATCGGTTCCGTCTCCGCAGATAACGGTTACACCATTAAGATTAGCTTCAAGCTCGGAAGCTCTTGCGGGGTCATTTTCAACAAGACATACCTTAATGCCGACTTTAGACAGGTGTTTTGCGAGATAATAAGAGGTGCGGCTTCCGCCGATTATGAGCACGCTCTTGATTTTTTTCTTCTCAAATCCCAACTCTTTGAAAACCTTTAGAATGGAGTATTTAGATGTTGTGAAGTGGATAATATCTTCTGCGTTTATAACGAAATTACCTGAAGGTATGATAACCTCATCGCCACGCTGAACAGCGCAAATAAGCATCGGAACAGAGATTTTCTTTTTCAAATCGTAAAGATGAAGTCCGTCAAGCACCGAGCCTTCAGCTACCGTAATTTCAGCAAGCTCAACTCTGCCCTTTGCAAAGGTTTCAACCTTTGAAGCGGAAGGATATTCTATCATACGGGAGATTTCGTTTGCCGACTCAAAATCGGGGTTGACAACAACATCGATTCCGAGTTTATCGCGAAGAAAATCCATCTGTAAAGAATATTCGGGATTGCGAACGCGGGCAACAGAATGTTTCGCGCCAAGCTTTTCGGCAACAAGACAGCTCATAATATTAAGCTCGTCGGAGCCTGTTACAGAAATGAAAACATCACACTTTTCAACCCCTGCTTCGCTCTGGATCGGGAAAGAAGCTCCGTTTCCGCAGTATCCGATAACGTCCTGATTGTTTACTATATTTTCAATGAGTTTGGGAGCGGTGTCGATAACCGTTACATCATGGCCTTCTCCTGCGAGAAGTTCTGTAAGTTTGGTTCCAACCTTTCCGCCACCGACAATAATTATGTTCATACATATCCCTCACTGTTTTATTTGAGTAATAATTATATATAGTATACAATATTTTTTCAAAAATAGCAATAAGGAAGGCAAACGGGTCTGCCTTCCTTATTAATTATAATTTGATTTCGGTATATTTGTATTCTGAAAAAAGCTCAGGCTGATGGGTCACTGCGATTATCAGTCTGTCCTTATATTCTTCTGCAATCTTTCCGATAATGCTTCTTGCAAGATCCTCGTTGATTCCGTTAAAAGCCTCGTCAAGCAGAAGAACGTCACCGCCAAAGGCAAGTGCCCTGGCTATTGCGACACGTCGTTTCATTCCGCCCGAAAGCTCATCGGGAAAAAGGGAGAGCGAGTCCGAAAGCTCCATATCTGCGAGTCTTTTTTCGGCTTCTGTTTTGTTTGAAACAAGAGCAACGTTTTCGAGAGCCGAAAGGGTTGGAACAAGGCGGTCTTCCTGAAAAACGACGGCAATTTTCGCACCGTTTGTTTGAATTTCGCCGCTGTCGGGCGAGGATAGTCCTGCGATAAGACGGGTAAGGGTGGTTTTGCCGTTGCCCGATGGTCCCGTTATAAGAAGGATGCCTTTATCCGTAAGGGTTGCGCTGAAATCTTTTAAAACCTCTCTTTTTTCAAAAGCGAGTGAAACGTTTTTTAATTCAATCATCGTTTATCCCCCACCTTTTTGAAAACAAGTTTAATAATACCTTCTAAAATCAGACTGAGCGCAACAACCGTTACGGTCCAAACGAGAACGTCTGCTGTTTCGAGCGTAACCTTAGCGTTGTTCATCGCTTTTCCGATCGCTATTGTCGGGTAACTGATAACCTCGGCGGCAATACCCGATTTCCAGGCAAGACCGAGACTTGTCATTGTTCCCGAATAGATATAGGGAGAAAGGGACGGCAGTATGATTTTCCACAGAGTGGTTTTTCTTTGAAGCGCAAAAACTTTTGCCATTTCGAGCAGGTTTTTATCAATCGCCTCAAGACCTGCCGAAAGATTTTCCCAAATTATCGGAAGAACCATTAAAACCGCGATAAAAACAGGGATTGCGTCGTTATCAAGCCACAAAAAAGCCAGCAATATAAATGAAACGACCGGGATAGCTCTAACCGTTCTTAGAGCAGGAGAAATTATGGCTTTGAAAAAGGGTACATAATGGGTCAAAAGGGCGGTTGCAAAACCGAGAAGGACACCAATAGCGAAACCTTCAAGAATTCTGATAAGCGAAACACCCGCAGTTATCCAAAAATCAGATTTTTGGCAAAGTTCGAAAAACCTGATAGCTACCGTATGCGGAAAGGGGAGAAAAATCTCTTTGCCGATTATTGCGGCAACAATATACCAGATTCCTATCCAAAAAGCAAAAACAAAAATGGATTTAATCGGCTTAGGGAATGTAATAGAAGTTTTCATCGGGCACTGCTCCTCCTACAGACGTGGGATTAGCTGCGTGAAGAACTCCGAAATAAGCCTCGATGGCACCCTTCATATCCGCGCCTTTTATAAGGGTAAGGTTGCAGTTCGGAATAGCCTTTGTTGCAAGAGCGGCTTTCGGAACGATGCCGTACTTTTCGCAGAGAGTTCCTGCCTCAGCGGCGTTTTCGTTTGCATATTTAATCGAAGCCTCAAGCTTTGTGATGAATGCGGCTACCTCGTCGGGATGAGCAGTTAAAAATTCGTTACGAACAATAACACAGCCCATTGTAAGACGGCTGCCATCGCTAGCAACCTTGTTCCATTCTTCGTTGAGGTTAAGAGCAATTCGAAGATTGGGGTTCTGTGCCATAGCTGAGGATACATTCGGTTCGGGAAGCATTCCAATAACACATTCACCTGCTGCCATAAGGGTTGCAAGTTCCGCGTGCTCTGCCTTGAACTCGATTTTAACATCGGTTCCGACCTTGAGCCCGTTTTTCTCTAAGAGATAATTCAGAACATATTCGGGGTTTGCGCCCTGTCCTGTTGCGTAGATTGTTTTACCGCGAAGGTCAGCGAAGGAATTGATTGTATTACCGTTTTCCAAGATATAAAGAGAACCGAGTGTATTGATAGCAATCATTTTAATGCCTTTTTCGGTCTTTTTATAAAGTGAAGCGGCAAGATTTGTCGGAACGGCGGCAATATCAGCCTTTCCGCCCGAAACAGCGGCAACGGCTTCGGTAGGCTGAGCGGCAACGGTAAAGGTGTATGCGCTGTCGGGGTCGGCAGCCTCGTCTTCCATCATTTTTGCCATGCCGATACCTGTCGGTCCTTTGTGGGCAACGATTCTGGTCGGGACAGCGGGAACAACCGATTCGGTTTCGTCGCTTGAAGGAATCTGCGGTACGGGGTTATCAGACGTGCAGGCAGTAAGACCAAGCACGAAAACGAGTGTGAGTAAGAGGGTTAGTAGTTTTTTCATTTTGATTACTTCCTTTAATAATTATTTTTCAAAGCCTCACGGTCAAGAATGACGATGTCACGTCCTACCGCCGAAATGGCTTTTGATTCGATGAGTTCTCCTTTTGCGCGGTAGAGACTTGCTCTACTGATGTCAAGGCTTTTTGCAAGGGCGGAGAAATTTACCTTTTTACAAACGCCGTTTTGGTCGGCGGAAGAGAGAAAATATTCCTTGACTCGCGATAAGGCTTCTTTTGAAGTGAAGGTCGAAATACGCCGATTCAGAAAACCGACCCTGCCTGATAAAAAGCGGATATACTCAATCGCCTTTTCAGGTTTTTTATACAGAAGTGTTTCGACACCTTCCTTTGTTATGAAAAGCACTTTACAGGACGAGGTTGCGTGGATATGAGAAAAAGGCTCAGCGCTATCGGGAGAAAAGACACTTGCCGCGCCGAAAAGCTCGCCTGCCGAAAAGGTTTTAAGAGAACTTTTGCTGCAATCGGTGCAAAGAGCAGAAACTTTTCCCGAAAGGAGAATACCGAGTTTTTTATCGTCGGCTGAGCTTCCAAAAACAGTTTCTCCTTTTGAAAAAGAGGATACTGAACAGAAATCGCTTTTTAAAAACTCCAGAATCTCATCATCTGAATCCTTTGAAAAAAGAAAACAGTTTCGGAGCATTTCGGTTTCTGCCGTTGTCATATCATGCCGCCTCCTTAAAAAGTGTCTCATTTGGTACACTTTTATAATATCACAATACCGTTTACAAAGTCAACCAAAATTATTTAAATTTTATTTACACATTAAAATAAAAAGAGTATAATAATGTATATGTAAAAAAGTTTAGCCAAAGGAGAGAAAAGTGTGTCACAAAAAGTTATGATAATAGCAAACCCCAAAGCCGGTCTCGGCAAAATCAGGGCATATCTTTTTTCGGTAGTGGAAATATTGTCTGCCGCAGGATATGAGGTAACGGTATATCCTACCAAAAATCCGATGGATGCTTATAACAGGGTAAGAGAAGGAATAGAAGAGTTTGATAAAATAATCGTTTGCGGCGGAGACGGAACGCTAAACGAGGTCGTAAGCGGCGTTGTTTCTTCCGATGCTGACGCAACAATAGGCTATATTCCTGCAGGAACTCTTAACGAATGGTCAAGCGGACTAAAGATTTCGAGAAATATTGAACAGGCGGCAGAAGATATTGTGAACGGAAGTGTTCGCGAGCTTGATGTTGGATGTTTTAACGACCGCTTTTTCACCTATACTGCTTCTTTCGGCGCATTTACCGAAGCATCATATTCCGCGCCGCAGGAAGTGAAAAACGTTATCGGTCAGGCAGCATATTTCTTTGAGGGAATAAAAAGTATCGCGCATATAAAGCCGATAAGTCTTGAAATTGAGGCTGACGGAAAAATCATAAAGGGAGATTTTCTTTTCGGAGCGATTTCGAATTCACATTCGGTCGGCGGAGTTTTAAAACTGGACGAGAATGTCGTTAATCTAGGAGACGGATATTTTGAAGTGCTTCTTATAAGAAATCCCGACACTCTTCAAGAGCTTCAGCAGATAGTCGACGGAATCGTTAAAAAAGATTTCGACCGAAAGGGACTCGAGTTTTTCAAGGCGTCACACATAAAGGTAAGAAGCAAAAAACCGCTCGACTGGACCCTTGACGGCGAGCACGCAGTCGGAAACGGCGAGACGGTTATTGAGAATCTGCATCACAGAATGAAATTTATAGTTCCGAATAGATAATAGGCAATAGAAAAACGGGCGGATATCCGCCCGTTTAATATTTTATATTCAGTTTTAACCGAGAGAATCTTTAACCGTTGTAGTAACGACTGCATCGTAGCAGGAGAATTTCTCGTCAATATTTTCGGGAAGTGTTTTCTTGGAGAGAAGGCTCACAATCGGAACGAGTATCAGACCGCCGAGCATTGCGACAACTCCCGAATGGAGAGAGGTTTTGAAAACAAAATTCTGTAAAATGTCGGGCAAGGTGTTAATATCAATTACACCGATGCCGATAATAAGCTGAACGAGTTCAAGACCTACTCCGAAAATAAAGGAAGCAAGGACTGCAGCTTTGGTGGTCTTTTTCCAGTAGAGACCGTAGAGGAAAGGCGCGAGAAACGCACCTGCCAAGGCACCCCAGGAAACACCCATCATCTGTGCGATGAATACAGAGTTTGCCCAGATGGAATCTTTCAAAATCGCGATAACTGCCGAGATTGCGATAAAGAATACGATAAAGAGTCTCATGATAAATATGCTCTTCTTTTCGGAAACCTCACCTTTTTTCTCGAGTGTTGGTTTAACAACGTCAAGAGTCAAGGTTGAAGAAGAAGTCAGAACAAGGCTTGACAGGGTCGACATTGAAGCGGCGAGAACGAGAACAACGATAAGTGCGACGACAAGGCTCGGAAGATCCGAGAGCATAGTCGGAATAATCATATCGAACTTTGTGCCGGCTTCAGAGGTAAAACCTGCGGCAGCGATTTTGTCAAAATAAAGCTTTCCAAATCCACCGAGGAAGTAACAACCGCCTGCAACGATAATAGCGAAAACGGTTGAGATAACGGTACCTTTCTTTATGGAGTCTTCGTCCTTGATGGAGTAGAACTTTCCGACCATCTGAGGAAGTCCCCAAGTGCCGAGAGAAGTAAGAATTATAACAACAAAGAGGAAGAACGGGTCAGGTCCGAACATTGATGTAAATTCGGGACCTGCGTGCTCGCTTTTTGTCATAGTTTCAACAGCCGCTGTAAAGCCACCGTTTTGCGAAAGAACCGAAGCTACTACCGCGATGATTCCAACAAGCATTATGATGCCCTGAATGAAATCGTTGATAGCGGTTGCCATATAACCACCGAAAACAACATAAACACCTGTGAGTATTGCCATTGCGACAACGATTACCCAGTAAGGAATAGAGAAAACGTTATTGAAAAGGGAGGAAAGTCCGTTGTAGAGAGATGCGGTGTAGGGGATAAGAAAGACAAAAACAATGAAGGAAGCAATGACTTTAAGGTTTTTGGAGTCATAACGCTTTTCGAAAAAGTCGGGCATTGTCTTTGAGCCGAGGTGCTGAGACATAACGCGGGTTCTTCTTCCGAGCACGGTCCATGCAAGCAGAGAGCCAATGAAAGCATTTCCGAGACCGATCCAGGTTGATGCGAGACCAAAGTTCCAACCGAACTGACCTGCGTATCCGACAAAGATTACCGCTGAAAAATAGGAAGTTCCGAAAGCGAAAGCCGTGAGCCACGGACCAACCGAGCGTCCGCCGAGAACAAAGCCTTCAACATTTGTCGAATGGCGTCTGCAATAGAGACCGACACCTATCATAAGTGCGAAAAAGCAGATGAGCATCGGAATGGTCAGACCGATAGTTAACGGATTGTTTGCTGAGGCGGATAAAAGCATAGTAGTCATTTTTTCCTTCTCCTTTCTTAAAACATTTGGTTCCTTTTTGAACACATTTTGTCGGGTCGGAAAAGCACTGTTCCCAACGCCTTTAATAGTTTAACGCTTTAAAGCAGATTTGTCAAGTCTTTTTTTAAAATTTTCCAAAAAATAATTCGGGCGGAAAAATCCACCCGAAAATATTACTTTATTGAGCACATTTTTTACAAGGAGTAAGGCCTCTGCGTTTAGCGGCAGATATAGTTGAAAGAGTGCTGTTCTTTCCGCCACAATCCGGATCTAAATGGTATCGTTTTCCTGTAGGAGTTACATATACGTTCTCTTCTTTAGGTTCTGTATTTGTGACCATTTCTTTTTGCTCAGAGTTTTGATTGGTTATTTCGGCTTTTGATGAAGAGGATATTATTTCGCTTGAAATAATATCGGACTCTGCTTTATCAGAAGAGGAAGTGATATTGCTGCTAATTATGGGCGACGATGAAACGTTATCTTTTGAAGAGAAGTCTTTTACAGAATCGGTGCTTTCGATTTCCGAAAAAACAGATGAGGAATCTTCTAATTCCAAACCACAACCAACAAGAAAGCAGAGCAATAAATAACATAGTATAACAGCGATTATTTTTTTCATATTAAAACCTCCTTTAGTACACTTATATAAATATATATCCAAATAAGCGGATTGTCAAGTGAATATACATTTAATAGAATATACTACAGAGGTGCATAATAAGATTATGATACGAATTAAACTTGACGATTGCCTATCTAATAAAAACGTTAGTCGATATGAGCTAGCCAAAAGAACAGGTATACAATATCAGATTATTGATAACTACTATAAAAACAAGGTTAAGCGATATGACAGTTATGTTTTGGAAAGAATGTGTGAAGCATTAGATTGTGATATCAAAGATATAATAGAGTATAAAAAATGACCGCTGAAAGATAAAATCTTCAGCGGTTTAATATTTTTCCTATGCAAAAATCATTTTCGGCAGAGGTTATGAGAACGGGGAGAATCATTCCCGAAACATCCTTTTCGCTCTTGACCTTTACCCTTGTATAATTTGCGGTATAGCCTTCATAAAAACCGTCGATTTCGCGCTCGAAAAGAACCGTTTCAGTTCTGCCGACCTGAGTTTTAAGAAAATCGATTTCGGATTTTCTTGCGGCATCAGCCATAAGAGAGGCACGTTTTGTTTTTTCACATTCCTCGACCTGTGAGGGCAGTCTTGCGGCAATGGTGCCACTTCTTTTGGAATATGCAAAAACGTGGCTTCTTGCAAAACCGATTTTCAGAAGAAAATCGCGGCTTTGGGTAAAATCTTCCTCGGTTTCTCCGGGAAAACCGACCATTATATCGGTAGTAATCGAAGCGTTTTCAAAGTTTTTGCGGATTCGGTCTACAAGGTCGCTGAAAAAAGCGGTATCATAATGTCGGTTCATTCTCTTAAGGGTGTTGTCCGAACCCGATTGCAGAGCTAAATGAAACTGTGGGCAGAATTTCGGTTCTGCTTTAAGTTTTTTGAGAAGCTCGTCGCTCATGTGATCGGGCTCAATCGAGCCGAGTCGGATACGCTCAATACCGTCTACCGCCACAGCTTTCACAGCGTCCGAAATATCGAGCCCGAGGTCAGAGCCGAAACTTGTGAGATTGATTCCGACAAGAACGATTTCACGAAATCCGTTTTCGGCAAGGCTTTCAGCCTCGGCTTTAATATCCGACAAATCTCTTGAACGGATATGTCCTCTCGCATATGGAATAAGACAATAGGTACAATATCTGTCGCAACCGTCCTGAACCTTCATAAATGCGCGGGTGCGGTCGCTGAATTTAGTGATAGACGGGGTTTTGTATTTTTCGCCTTTTTCGTGTTTTTCGATTCTGACGATTCGCTCTCTTTTTTCTAAAAACTCATCGAGCAGGTCGGCAATGCCAACAGGACTTACGTTGCCGATAACAATATCTGCTTCGGGAAGTTTTTCTGCAGTTTCGGGAATTGCTGACGGCATACATCCCATAAGAATAACAATTCTGTCGGGTCGGCTTTTTTTGAATCGGCGGACAGCCTGTCTGGTTTTTCGGTCGCTTTCAGCCGTTACGGTACAGGAATTTACCACCGCGACATCAGCATCGGCAACAGTATTTGTGATTATATGTCCTCGAGCCTCAAAAATCTCTTCGGCAACCTGTGATTCGTACTGATTCACCTTGCAGCCGAGGGTATAGAAAAATATTTTCATACATTTGTCCTTTATCAGTTTTGTCAGGCTTATTATACATCCGTTTTGTAATAAGTTCAATGTTTAATTGTTGACAATATATATTTAAAGTGGTAAATTTAAATATTATAATGTAAATTTCACGAAAGGTGATTATATGTATAAAATCGTTTCTAAAAAGATTCTCAATCCTACCGTTATTGAGATGGATATTGAAGCTCCTTTTGTCGCAAAAAAGGCAAAAGCGGGTCAGTTTATAATTCTTCGTGTTGACGAAGATGGAGAGAGAATCCCTCTGACAGTTGCGGGCTATGACAGAGATGCCGGAACTGTAAAAATAATTTTCCAGACTGTCGGTGCTACGACAATGAAGCTCGGTGCAAAGAATGAGGGCGAATATATACCCGATTTTGCAGGTCCGCTCGGAAAAGCGACCGAAATCGAGGGACTCCGCAAGGTTTGCGTTGTCGGCGGCGGTGTCGGCTGCGCTATAGCTCTTCC
Source organism: Acutalibacteraceae bacterium (assembly GCA_045654425.1). Taxonomy (GTDB): domain Bacteria; phylum Bacillota; class Clostridia; order Oscillospirales; family Acutalibacteraceae; genus SFWF01. Next base: position 2,225 of record JAZONJ010000140.1, on the reverse strand, counting down.
GGTAGCTCGAGCTCTTCATGAGCAGGGATGCGAGGTTCATTCTGTGGTTGGTTTCAGAAGCCGAGACCTTCTCATTTTAGAGGATGAGTTCAACTCGGTATCTGACAAGCTTATAATAATGTCGGATGACGGCTCGGTCGGTCGAAAAGGTCTTGTAACCGAAGCGTTAAAGGAACTGCTTGAAACCGAAAAGTATGATATGGTCATCACAATAGGACCTCTTATTATGATGAAATTCGTGGTAGAAACCTGTCGTCCGTTCGGGGTGCCCGTAACTGTTTCGATGAATCCTATTATGATCGATGGTACGGGAATGTGCGGCGGTTGCCGACTCACCGTTGGCGGAAAGACTCTTTTTGCTTGCGTTGACGGTCCCGATTTTGACGGATATGAGGTCGATTTCGACGAGGCAATGGCAAGAGGCTCAACCTATCGCGATTTTGAAGCGCATAAACGTGAAGAAACCTGCAATCTATTGCAGAGTGAGGTAGAATAAATGGCAAATATGTCTTTAAAGAAAAATGAAATGCCGACACAGGATGCGGCTGTTCGTTCACATAATTTTGATGAGGTTGCTCTCGGATATACAAAGGAACAGGCAATAGATGAGGCTGCAAGATGCCTTGAATGTAAAAACATGCCATGTGTTGCGGGATGTCCCGTTAAAATTCATATCCCCGAATTTATCGCAAAGGTTCGTGAGGGTGATTTCGAAGCGGCTTATGAGATAATCTCTAAGTCATCTTCTCTTCCTGCAGTTTGCGGAAGAGTTTGTCCTCAGGAGACCCAGTGCGAATCAAAGTGTGTAAGAGGAATAAAGGGAGAAGCTGTCGGAATCGGCAGACTCGAACGTTTTGTTGCCGATTGGCATAATGAGCACTCGGGCAAAGCCCCCGAAAGACCCGAACCCAACGGTCATAAAGCCGCTGTTATCGGCTCGGGACCTGCAGGACTCACTTGCGCAGGCGACCTTGCTAAAAAGGGGTACGATGTGACTGTTTTTGAGGCTCTGCACACGGCAGGCGGCGTGCTTGTTTACGGAATTCCCGAATTCAGACTTCCGAAGGCTATCGTTAAAAAAGAGGTTGAAACTCTCGAAAGCCTCGGTGTAAAAATAGAAACAAATATGATAATCGGAAAGACCCTCACGATTGATGAACTCTTCGAGATGGGCTTTGAATCGGTGTTTATAGGCTCGGGCGCAGGACTTCCGAGATTTATGGGAATCGAGGGCGAATCGCTCAAGGGTGTTTATTCGGCAAATGAATTTCTGACCCGCTCGAATCTTATGAAGGCTTACCGCGAGGACTCCGAAACCCCAATTATGAAGGGCGGACGTGTTGCGGTTGTCGGTGGCGGAAACGTTGCGATGGATGCGGCAAGAACAGCGCTCAGACTCGGCGCAGAAAATGTTTATATTGTATACCGCCGTTCTCTTGAGGAACTTCCCGCACGTAAAGAAGAAGTCGAGCACGCAATGGAAGAGGGAATTGAGTTTTTACTTCTCAATAACCCCGTAAAAATTCTCGGTTACAATAACCCCGAAGACAAACGCGACCCGAAAAACGGATTTGTAAAGGCTATGGAATGTGTCAAGATGGAACTTGGAGAGCCTGACAGCTCGGGCAGAAGAAGTCCTGTTGAAATACCCAACAGCAATTTCACACTTGACGTTGATACGGTTGTTATGTCTATCGGTACGTCGCCTAATCCACTCATCAAATCAACCACAAGGGGACTTGAGATAAACCGCCGCGGCGGCATAATCGTCGAGGAAGGAAGCGGCAAAACCTCCAGAGAAGGTATTTATGCCGGCGGTGATGCAGTCACGGGAGCGGCTACGGTTATCTCTGCAATGGGTGCAGGCAAGGTTGCTGCAAAAGCCATCGATGAATATATCAAATCTCAGAATATGTAAATAAATATTTTCAAAAAGACGGGTTAACCAAGTTGATTCAAGGTTAACCCGTCTTTTTATAATAGATTTTTTGTTGATGTTATAGCTTTGCTAATTGTTCTACCGCGTTTCCTTGCGTCAGCTTGCTGTAATGCTCGGTTATGTACGGAATAAGCTCCTTAGGAACTGTATTCGAAAATTCCAAAAGAATCGTAAGCATAGGGACGCACTCGCCGTCGCATTCGTCTCGCGCTGTTATTTCGAGAAAATAGCCTTCGCTCTCGTCGTAAAAAAGCTCACTTGAGCGTATGCATTTTGAATCCTTAAT
>JAZONJ010000139.1:0-6464 GCA_045654425.1 Acutalibacteraceae bacterium | reverse complement strand
TTTAATATGCGGGTATGGCGGAACTGGCAGCTTTATGACCGAGCGCACTCAGCGAGTGATGAAGCGAAGGTCAGAAAGGCGCCGCGGTCAAAATTGATAGCATCGACCGATGCGTTAAGTCAATTTTGGGCACCGCAAGAGTCTCGCGGGCGCGGCTGCCCCGATTTTTACATAACTTTTGTGAAATCGAAAAGTCGGATTAAACAATTTAATATGCGGGTATGGCGGAACTGGCAGACGCGCTAGATTCAGGTTCTAGTGAGGGCAACTTCATGCAGGTTCGATTCCTGTTACCCGCACCAAAAAGAAAAGTCACAACTTACGGCTAAGCCAATGGTTGTGACTTTTAAAATTATATAATTTCTTTGAGGAAAGCCGATTTGCATCCACGTTTCTCAAGAAGTGAGAAAACCTTTTCCAATTTCTCTTCATAATCAGGTTGATATGCAGGATAAAAATCATAGAAATATTGCTCATGAATCATTACGATGGTGAGCGGTTTTATCGGAATATTTGCAACAAATTCATCTATCTCATCAAGTTTATATAGATTGATTATCATATCGTTGTAATAGAAATTGAGTCCTGTTTCTTCATCATATTTAAAGGACTGTTTTTTATCGTCAAACTTGATTCCGAAAGCAAGATTTTCTTCTCCTTGGAAGGCAAAAAGGTCAATAAGTCCCAACATTCCGCAATCTTTTAAAGCACGCATACCCTCTTTTGATATTGTGCCATAATGAACCGAAGTATGAAGGCTTAGACACTCCTCACCTGCAAATCTAATTATCTCGCGATGGGTTTCGGTACAATCTTTGTATACCTCATCATACGAAGCGTTAAGATATGGGTCACCCGGCTCCTCTGTTCTCGAATGAAAGCCGAAACAAAGCCAATCGGAGTTTGCCTGCCACTCAGACTTATATTCATCGGTCATTTCGGAAAGGTTAAATCCGTCTGTTGCAATAAATACATCAAGTTGAACCTTCAAACCGAATCTTTCGTGAAGTCTTTGAAGCATGGCAAGATAGGGGTGTTCAAAAACCGATTTTGGTCTGTCGCGGTTAAGGTCGCGCAAAAACCAGATATTATCTTCTATAAAAAAATGATAATTCATAAGACACCTCATTTTAATCAGATTTACGAAATTAAACTCGTTATAACCTCTTTTGCCATTAAAAGTCCTGCGGCTGCAGGGACAAATATTGCGCTTGCGGGAGCAGGTCTGTCTCCTTTGAGTTCACCCGTTTCCTTTGCACTCTCGGGTTTTTCGTCCGACCATACGCAAAGAAGTTCGGAAATTCCTCTTTCCTTAAGTTCTTTTCTCATTCGGCGGGCAAGAGGACAGATTTCGGTCTTTTTAATATCGCTGACCCTGAGTCTTGTAATATCAAGTTTATTACCCGTTCCCATTGAAGAAATTATCGGTACGCTACATTCTTTTGCCCGTTCTACAAGCAGAAGCTTCGCCGTCAGGGTATCAACCGCATCAATAATATAGTCATAAACCGAGAGGTCAACGATGTCAGCGGTATCAGGAAGATAAAAAAGTTCGTGAGCCAGAACTTTGGCATCAGGATTGATTAGTTTTACCCTCTTTGCCGCTTCCTCTGCCTTTTTCTTTCCGATGTTTTCGGTTGTAGTCATAAGCTGTCGGTTAAGATTAGATTCCGAAATTGTATCGTGATCGAAAATATCAATATTGCCGACTCCGCTTCGGGCAAGAGCCTCGATAGCCGCCGATCCGACACCGCCCGCGCCAAAAACCGCAACTCTTGCTTTTTTAAGTTTTTCTATTGACGCCTCGCCAAGCAAAGCTTCGGTTCTCGCGTAAAAATCTTTCATCATTTTACATTTACCTTTTTACAAATTTCGGATAAAGCGCACTTTTCGCAAAAGGCGTGTCTTGCGGTGCAGACAGCTCTTCCGTGAAGCACAGTGCGGTGACAGAAATTGTTGGATTCGTTAGGATCTAAAAGTGCTCTCAGCTCCTTTTCAACCCTAAAAGGCTCGGTTTTATCGGTGAGTCCAAGCCTGTTTACAATTCTTATAAAATGCGTATCGGTTACAACGGCAGGTTTGCCGTAAACATCACCTACAACAAGATTTGCCGTCTTTCTGCCAACACCCGAAAGTGTGACAAGCTCCTCGATTGTATCGGGCACTCTTCCGCCAAAACGCTCGGTAATGCCGCGACCTATCAGAACGAGGTCCTTTGCCTTTGTTTTATAAAGACCGCAAGAAGCAATAAGCTCCTCTACCCTTTCTATCGGAGCGTTTGCCATCGCTTCGGCAGTCGGAAACTCGGCAAAAAGCGCCGGTGTTACCATATTTACTCTCGCATCGGTACACTGAGCAGAGAGTCTTGTCGCGCAGAGAAGCTGAAAAGGATCGGAATAATCAAGCGAGCAAATCGCATCGGGATATTCCTTCTTCAAAAGTTCAACTGCGGCAGCGGCTCTTTGTTTTTTAGTCATTAGCTGAGTTTCATATCTCCGTTTTTAATAAGTCCCATTTTTCTCATCGATTCAACCACTCCGAGAGCGATGATTCCGGGAAGAAGAAAGTGCATTACGGCAATCTCAAGAACGACAATAACGGGTTCTGTGCCTGCTTCTACCATTGCAAAATAGGTTTCAAAAGGACCTACAAGTCCTGCAGTTCCCATACCTGAGCCTGTCGGTGTGGATACCATCTTTAAAAGAGCAGATGAAAGCGGTCCTGTTATTGCAGAAGCAATTATTGCAGGGAGCCATATTATCGGCTTTTTAACAATATTCGGCATCTGAAGCATTGAAGTTCCGATTCCCTGAGAGATGAGTCCGCCCCATTTATTATCACGGTATGATGCTATCGCAAAACCGATCATATTTGCGCAGCAGCCTGCAACGGCAGCGCCCGCGGCAAGACCCGAAAGCTTGAGCGAAACACCAATCGCAGCCGAAGAAATCGGAAGTGTGAGACAGATTCCCATTACGACAGAAACGATAATTCCGCAAAGGATGGGCTGCTGTTCAACGCCGAAGTTTACAATTGAGCCAATCCAACCCATAAAGGTTGCGATGGGTTTTCCGAGGAAAATTCCTGCAATACCGCCTGCAAAAATTGAAACAAGAGGAGTAACGATTATATCAACCTTTGTTTTTCCGGAAATAAGAGAACCGATTTCAATTGCGATATAAGCCGCAACGAAAGCGCCGAGAGGTTCACCGGGGATACCCATAGCAAAGGCTGTCTTTGTTATGTCGGGGAATGCGCCGATTATACCTGCAACACCTGCCGAAACGGTAACAAGCGGAGATGCACCGAGTTTTGCTGCAACACCGACGCCTATTCCGACACCGGTTATTGTCTTTGCAAAGCTACCTATTGCAACGATATAAGCGCCGATGTCTCCGCCTACAAGAGAGCCTATCTGACAAATGATAGTGCCGATTATAAGTGTGGCAAAAAGGCCTGACGCCATACCCGAAAGCCCGTCAATGAATAATCTGTTTAAATATTTTTTAATCATTTTTCCACCTCATTTGGAAACTAAATATTTATTATCTTAAATAATATCACTTTTCGACCGATTTTTCAATAGTTCCACCTTGTAAAAAATACTGATTTAGTATATAATTCTCATATGCGAGGTGCATAAAATGGTGAAATTTTACCTTGTCCGTCACTGTGAAGCGATGGGTAATTTTAAAAAGTCCTTTCAGGGCAGAACCGATTCCGATATATCCGAGGACGGTTCACGTCAGCTTGAATATTTAAAAACCAGATTCCGCGATATAAAAATCGATAAGGTTTTTTCTTCTCCGCTGATAAGAGCTTACAAAACAGCTGTGGCGGCTACCACGGATAAAAATCTTACCATTATTAAAGATGAGCGTTTTGCTGAAATTGATGTCGGAATTATCGAGGGTATGCCTATAGATGATATTATAGAGAAGCACCCTTGGTTTATGGATGCTTGGGATAACAATCCCGAAACTCTCGACCTTCCCGAAGGCGAAACCATGCAAAATCTTTATAATAGAGTGTGGAGCGGAATATGCGATATCGCCGCCGACCCTGAAAACGAGGGTAAAACAGTCCTCGTAGCTTCTCACGGCTGTGCTATAAGAAATATTATTTGCAGAATTTTGTTCAATGATATAACAAAACTCGCATACACACCTTGGTCAGTAAATACAGCGGTCTCGCTTATCGTCTTCGAGGACGGAAAAGCAAGACTTGAGTTCGCAAACGATGCTTCGCATCTGCCCAAAGAGCTTATACGAATAGGCAGATTGCTCACTCAAAAGCAAGGAGAAATTAAATGAAAATAATGTCAGTTGACCTTGGAAAAGCCAGAACGGGCATCGCCCTTTCGGATGAAAGCGAAAGTTTTGCCTTTCCAAAGGAAGTTATAACCGAATATAACGAAGAAAAATTAATAGATAAGGTCTCGGCAAAGGCTCATGAACTCGGTGCCGCTCTTATTGTTGTCGGACATCCGAAAAACATGGACGGAAGCGAGGGCGAAAGAGCACAGGAATGCGCCGCAATCGCCGAAAAAATCAAGCAAAAAAGCGGTATAGAGGTCACTCTCTGGGACGAGCGTTGCACCACTGTTTCTGCTCATACGGTACTCAATTTTAATGATACCAGAGGTAAAAAAAGAAAAGAAACGGTTGACGCTGTCGCCGCCGTTATGATTTTAGAAGACTATTTAAGATACAGAAAAAACGCAGGAAAATAAATCCTGCGTTTTTTATTTTTGCCGCTTTTGGGAAAATCCCAAAGCGGTCTTTTTTTATGTCCGGTTATGTCCACCTATGTCCGGTCATGTCCGTTTTTTTGAAAATCGTGTCCGGTGATGTCCGTTTTTTCGCGTTTTATGTCCACCCATGTCCTGATTTTTTGTTGTAAACTTGTACTCGGTCGGGAGGTGAACCGAGTTTGAAAAAGAAAAAAGAAATGAAAAGCGAGCTTTCACGTCTGCTGTCGCAAAAAGCCTCGGCAGAAGAAAAAAACAAACTGCGCGATATGGAAATCAATATTAAAAATCCCACGCGTATGACCGTTATTGCAGCGTCGCTTTACAAAAAAGCCGCGGGCGGAGAACTTTCGGCCATAAAGGAGCTTCTTTCATTAATCGGTGTAACAGAAGGTGCTTCGGGAGGTGTTACCCTTGTCGATGACATCGATAAGACTTAAAGAAACGGTGGGAGGTGGATATGACCGATTCTGGAACTGCAAAGCTCGTTACAGAGTACTCAAAGGCGGAAAGGGGTCCAAAAAATCAACAACAACCGCCCTTAATCTTATATATCGCCTTTTAAAATACCCCGAATCAAACATTCTGGTAGTCAGAGCCGTTATGAACACACACAGGGATTCAACCTTTGCTCAACTCAAATGGGCTCAGGAAAAGCTATCAGTTTCCCACCTCTTTAAAAATACCGTCTCCCCTCTTGAGATGACCTACATACCGACGGGACAGAAAATTCTCTTCCGCGGATTCGACGACGTTCTGAAGCTTGCTTCTACAACGGTTGAAAAAGGTTACTTATGTTGGGTCTGGATCGAAGAGGCTTATGAAATCGAATCGGAAGCCGATTTCGAGAAGCTTGACCTTTCTGTTCCGAGAGGTAATATTTCTGAAAACCTTTTCAAGCAAACTACAATTACTTTTAACCCCTGGAGCGAAAAGCATTGGCTGAAATCACGCTTTTTTGATTCGGAATCTCCCGACACAAAAACCTTTTCAACCAATTATCTCACAAACGAGTTTCTGGACGATACCGATAAGGCTGTTTTTGAAAAGCTAAAACGCGAACACCCCGGACGGTATCGGGTAGCAGGACTCGGCGAATGGGGAATTTCGGAAGGTCTCGTTTTTGAAAATTGGCAAGAAGGAGTTCCCGACATCTCTTCGGGAGAATGGCGCGCTTTTTTCGGACTCGACTACGGTTACACCACCGACCCCACCGCTTTTATCGCAATTAAAGTTAATGTAGCAGAAAAAATCATTTATGTTTTTGATGAATTCTGCGAGACAAAAATGCTTAACTGCGATATAGCGAACAAAATTATTTCTATGGGCTACGGAAAAGAGCGGATTCGAGCCGACTCTGCCGAACCCAAAACCAACGATGATTTAAGACGGCTCGGACTTTTAAGACTTCAGCCCTCGGTCAAAGGCAAAGACAGCGTTATTAACGGAATTATGAATATCAGCGAATATAAAATTTTCGTTCATCCGAAATGCAAAAACACCCTTTTTGAGTTGTCCTCATACTGTTGGGACAAAAATCTTCCCAACACACCGATTGACCGCAACAATCATCTTATGGATGCTCTGCGTTACGCCTTTTATGACGTGAAAAACTCAGGGAATCCTACCCGCAAATTCTATTTCGCGAAAGGAGGGATTTTGATATGACCATTCTTCTCATTCTTCTCTCTTTTCTGTTGGGATTCACCCTTGG
>JAZONJ010000138.1:0-3918 GCA_045654425.1 Acutalibacteraceae bacterium | reverse complement strand
TATACGAGAAATTATATTCGTCATCATATCGCACCTGAAATTTTGAAGCTAAATCCGACAGCAGAGCAGACGGTAGCTACTAATAGTGAAAGTCTGCGTGAAGATGCCGATTTTCTTTCGGGTATGGCTACGAAGATTTATTCCATAATTGCAAAAGAAGACAGTTTTGATGCAGCGCTTTTAAAAGAACAGCATCCCGCTATTGCAAAAAGAGTGCTTGCTATGCTTTATTTTGAAAACATCGGGTGTATTGCAGATAATCTTCATATAAACAGAATGTTTGAAACTCTTATCGAGAACAAAAAGGTCAGCTTGCCGAGAGGTTTTTATGCTGAATGCGACGGTAAAATTTTCAAAATAGGAAAAGAATCAGAAAAATCAAAAACTTCTGTTTTCGAAACTGAAATAGTATACGGCAATTTAGAAACAGATAATAATGTTTACAATTTGTTATTAAAAAATGTAGTCGACTGTGATAAAATTGTAGGCGAACTGAGAATTAGAAACAGAGAAGAGGGCGACAGTATCTGTCTTGCGGGCAGAGGCTGCACAAAAACGCTCAAAAAACTTTTTAACGAACTTGCAATTCCAATCGAACAAAGAACTTCTCTTCCGATAGCAGAGGATGACAACGGAATCGTGTGGATACATTCTGTCGGTGTTGCAGATAGGGTGAAGGTTGATAAAAACACTAAAAAAACGATAACCTTCAATGTTAAAAAGATAGATAAAATTTAAAATTCGGGGGAAGTTATATATGATTGACAAGTCAGATATTTCTAAGGTTTTACTTAGTGAAGATGAAATTAAAGAAATTGTGCAAAAACTCGGCAAACAAATCAGTGAGGACTATAAGGATAAAAACCTTCTTTTAGTCAGCGTGCTTAAAGGTTCGGTTATGTTTATGGCTGACCTTATGCGTGCTATAGACATTCACTGTAAGATAGATTTTATGGCGGTTTCGTCATACGGCTCGGGAACTTCGACAACAGGTTCTGTAAAGATTCTCAAAGACCTTAATATCGACCTTTCGGGTTATGATTTGCTTATTGTTGAGGATATACTTGATTCGGGAGTTACACTTTCCAATCTTCGTGATATGCTTCTCACAAGACATCCCGCAAGTTTTAAAATCTGCACATTTATAGATAAACCCGAGAGAAGAAAGGCTGATGTAAAAGCTGATTATGTCGGAGCCGAGATACCTGACGCATTTGTTGTCGGTTACGGACTCGATTACGATGAGAAATACAGAAACCTTCCTTATCTTGGCATACTTGACCCCAAAGTTTATACAAAATAGCTTTTAAGAGAAAGGACATATAGCATTGAAAAAGAATTTGCGTAATGTGCTGCTTTATCTCGGAATTCCGATAATACTTATTATTTCTATTGTCGCTGTTTCCTTAGGCACACAGTCGGTTGACAAAAAGAAATACTATGATATTATCGAGCTTTTCAAGAACGATAAGGTAGCAGAGTATCGTCTGAATTTATATAACGGCGAACTGAACTACAAAACCCGCGATGGCAAAGAGTATCGTTACACCGTTGCTGATCCGAGTATTTTCTATAGCGATATTAATGAAATCGTTATGGAAACCAACGACAAATACAGAGCAGAGGGCAAGACCGACCAGATGATCAAGATGGATTATAAGAGCGGTGGGGAAGGTTCTTGGCTCATAAGTTTCATTCCTTATATTCTTATGATTGGTGTATTTGTCTTCTTCTGGATATTTATGACCAGAAAAATGGGCGGCGGAATGGGCATGGATAAAACCATGAACTTCGGCAAAGCCAAAATCAAGAAGGCAGACCCGAAGAAAAAGACTACATTTGCTGATGTTGCAGGCGCAGATGAGGAAAAGGCTGAGCTTGTTGAGGTCGTTGACTTTCTTAAAGACCCGAAACGTTTTAACGAGCTTGGCGCAAAGATACCGAAGGGTGTACTTCTAGTCGGCCCTCCCGGTACAGGTAAAACTCTTCTTGCGAAGGCAGTTGCAGGTGAGGCAGGAGTGCCCTTCTTCTCAATTTCCGGTTCGGACTTTGTTGAAATGTTTGTCGGTGTCGGTGCTTCGCGTGTACGTGACCTTTTTGATGAGGCTATGAAAAATGCGCCGTCAATCGTATTTATCGATGAGATTGACGCCGTAGGTCGCCAGAGAGGCGCAGGTCTTGGCGGCGGACACGATGAAAGAGAACAGACTCTTAATCAGTTGCTTGTTGAGATGGATGGATTTGGCGAGAATACAGGCGTCATCGTTATTGCCGCAACCAACCGTCCTGACATTCTTGATAAGGCTCTTCTTCGCCCCGGCCGTTTTGACCGTCAGATTACCGTTAATTACCCCGACGTTAAGGGAAGAGAGGATATACTCAAGGTTCATTCTCGCGGAAAGCCGCTAGGACCTGATGTAAATCTCAAGAATATTGCTCATTCCACTTCCGGATTTACCGGAGCTGACCTTGCGAACCTTCTTAACGAAGCCGCTCTTCTTGCAGCTCGTAAGGGACTCAAGGCTATCACACAGGAGCAGATTGAAGAAGCTACCATTAAGGTTGTAATGGGTACTGAGAAGAAGTCTCATGTTGTTAAGGATAAGGACAAGATGATAACCTCTTATCATGAGGCAGGTCACGCAATTGTTTCCTACTTCTTGCCGACTCAGGACCCCGTTCATCAGATTTCGATTATACCGAGAGGTATGGCTGCCGGTTATACAATGTATCTGCCGACTGAGGAAAAGGGTCACGTATCCAAGAACCAGCTTATCGAGCAGATTTGCTCACTTCTTGGCGGACGCGCTGCAGAAAAGCTTACTCAGGATGATATTTGTACCGGTGCATCCAACGATATGCAGAGAGCGACAGATATTGCGCGTCAGATGGTAACAAAGTACGGTATGAGTGATAAACTCGGTCTTGTCGTTTACGGTAATGATAATAACGAGGTCTTCCTTGGAAGAGACTTCTCTTCAACTCCGAATTATTCGGATAAAATTGCCGCTATGATAGATGAAGAAATCGAGTCTATCGTTATGAAGCAGTATGACAGAGCTCTTGAAATACTGAAGGCAAATATGGATAAACTGAACGAGGTTGCCAGAATCCTCTTCACAGAAGAAAAGATTTCGGGTGTAGATTTCAGAGCCATTATGGAAGCAAAAGCCGAATAATATATATAAATCAGAAGTGTCCGATGGTAAAAAATCGGACACTTTTTTGTATTATTCGGTAATTTTTTTATTTTCGGTTGACAAGATACTAGAGAATACTATAATGAAGTTGTAGTTTGCTCTTTTTGAGCAAAAACTTAAAACTCTCTAATCGGAGGTAGTATTATGAAGGTTGGTTTTTACGAAAAGGATATAACACCGCCTCTTGGATGTAATATTCCCGGCTACGCAAACATTCGTCTTGCGAGCACTGTCAAAACGAGAATTTATGCCAAGGCCGCTGTTATTGAGGTTGACGGAGAATACGTCGCATTCCTCGTTACCGACTCGCTTTTCATTCCGTGCGGATTGCCTGATGCAGTTAAAAAGGTTGTTTCGGAAAAGACACCTATTACCGGTGACAGAATTTTCATCGGAGCTACCCACTCTCATACTTCAATGCCTGTTGGACGTTCCTCTGATGCATCAACTAATAAAGAAATTAATAGTCACGCATTGAACACTGCCATTTATGGTGCGACAGACGCTATCATTCTTGCTTATCAGCGTCTGGAAGAGGCTGAGGTGTTCTACGGAAAGAGTAAGGTAGAGGGAGTTTCCTTTGTGCGTCAGTATTTAACTGAGGATGGAGAGGTAAGAACAAACCCCTACTATTGCAGAGAAAAACTTATCCGCAGTATCGGCACCCCTGATACCGAGCTTCCTGTTGCAAGTCGGAGGCCAAGCGGTCTTAGGAAGA
>JAZONJ010000137.1:0-2075 GCA_045654425.1 Acutalibacteraceae bacterium | reverse complement strand
TCGCCTGCGATCTTTCCGATTGCCGCTTCATGAATAAGAGATGCTTCGGCATGGTTTGCCATAATTTCAGGGACCGCGCTGACCGATGCCGAATCCATAATAATCGCATCGCATTCGGTATGTCCCGAGCAGACATTGTTTCCGTTGACATGGGACACGAAAAGCTGACGCGAATTGTCCTTTGCAACCGAACGTGAAACAACATGGGTGCTTGAATTTTCGCCGTCAAGGTCAACCGTAAAGCGAGTTTCGGCATACTGGTTACCGTGTGTCATAATCTTTTCTCCGACAATAAGGGTTGCGCCCTCACTGAGCTTTGCAGTTGTCTCACGAATCGTGCTGTCAACGCCCTTTATCTGAACCGTATCCATTTCCATATAAGCATTTTCTCCGAGCTCGACTATGGTTGTCGGGTTCATTATATTTTTACCGTTTCCGTCGCCCTCTCCGTAATGCTTTTCAACATATTTAAGCTTAGCATTCTTTTCAAGATAAAAAGCGTGAATTCCGCTATGCTCGCTCTCACTATCACCGCCGTTATGAATTCCGCAACCTGCAACTATAGTGATATCGCAGTCCTCTCCGATATGAAAATCGTTATAAACGACCTCTTTTATACCTGTCTGCGACAACAGAACGGGTATATGAACACTTTCGTTTTTTGTGCCCGCCTTAATATAAATATCGATACCGGGCTTGTCCTCTTTTTTAACTATCTGAATATTCTCCGAAGAGTTTTTTCCGTGAAGAGCGCCGTTTATTCTGAGCGAATATGCACCTTGCGGAACCTCATGAAGTCCTGCAACCTGCTCTAAAAGATTCTTCTGTATAGCGTCCATTTATTTATCCTCCTGCACAAGACGGCAACCTGAATTGACGAGTATTCTGGGTAAAATCTCGTCCTTCGTGCCAATCTTATCGATTTCTCCGCCTTTAAGGAGGATTATTTTGTCGGCGATATTAAGAATTCTTTCCTGGTGTGAGATTATCATAATACTGCCGTGATTACGCTCATGCATCTTTTCAAAAACCTTGATAAGACTGTTGAAACTCCAAAGGTCAATTCCTGCTTCGGGCTCATCAAAGATTGAAAGCTTTGTACCGCGAGCGTTTATCATTGCGATCTCAATTCTTTTAAGCTCACCGCCCGAAAGAGACGAATTCAATTCGCGGTTGATATAATCCTTCGCGCAAAGGCCAACCTGAGAAAGATATTCACAAGCGGCAGCGGCAGAAAGTTTTTTGCCCGATGCGATTGAAATCAGGTCAAGCACAGTAATTCCCTTAAAGCGAACAGGCTGCTGAAACGCAAAACTGATTCCTGCGTTTGCGCGCTCGGTTATTGACATATCGGTAATATCTACTCCGTCAAGGTAAATCTTTCCGCTAGTGGGTTCAATAATTCCCGCAATAATCTTTGCAAGGGTCGATTTTCCGCTTCCGTTAGGACCGGTAATTGCAACAAATCTTTCGTCTATTTCAAGACTTATATTTTTTAGAATTTGTATATCTCCTACCGCGTAGGAAATGTTTTCTAGTTTTAACATCAAATTTCTCCGAATATGTTATTTTTTAAGTAATGCGAGTATCTCCTTACCGTTTTCTACAACGGCTTCAGCAACTCCCGACTTATATCTCGAGGTTCTCGCCTCATAACCACCCTCGTCAAAGGCAGCTTTTACGGGGAAATATCCCTCGTAACCATTCACAAGTCCACAGGGCATTATCATATCGAAGCCCTCGGTATCCTTAATTTTTACTCCGACCTCGGTAAATGGCTCACCCGGGATTCCTACAAGAGCAACTTTTCCGAGTCTTATACCCGACATTCCGAGATTGAACTCATACGGTCCGTGCTCGAGGTCACACATACGGAGAGCCTCGGCAACAACAGTAGTAAGTTGCATCGCCTTAAAGGGAATTTCATCATCGCGACCTGCCTCATGAAGCTCCTTATACTTTCTTGCAAGAGGCATATCTTCCGGGTCTGGAACGTTCGCAGGAACGATAACAGTCTTCTCTATCATATCAATAGAATCAACGTCAACATACTGTACCTTATCGTAAACCTGAAG
>JAZONJ010000136.1:0-3523 GCA_045654425.1 Acutalibacteraceae bacterium | reverse complement strand
CTGACAGCAATTTTACTCTCGATGTTGACACAGTAATAATGTCTATCGGCACAAGTCCGAATCCTCTTATCAAATCGACTACCGACGGCCTCGAAGTAAACCGTCGCGGTGGAATCGTTGTCGACGAGGAAACAGGACTTACCTCACGCGAAGGTGTTTTTGCAGGCGGAGATGCCGTAACAGGCGCCGCAACGGTTATTCTCGCAATGGGCGCAGGCAAGACTGCCGCTGAAGCGATGGATAAATATATGTCGGAGAAAAAATAATGTCTATCGAAAAGGTAAAAGCATATTTTAAAGAGTTTGGAATCGAGGACAGAATTTTAGAGTTTTCGGTATCTTCTGCAACGGTTGCTCTGGCTGCCGAGGCTCTTGGTTGTGAGCCTGAAAGAATTGCAAAAACCCTGTCTTTCGTAAAGGATGACAGCTGTATTTTAGTCGTTGCGGCAGGAGATGCAAGGGTCGATAACGCAAAGTTCAAGGCTGAATTCGGAATGAAAGCCAAAATGGCAGATTTCGAAGAGGTTGCACGCCTTTGCGGACATGCGGCAGGCGGAGTTTGTCCCTTTGCGGTAAACGAAGGTGTTCCGGTTTACCTTGATGAATCTCTTCGCAGATTTGATTACGTTTATCCCGCGGCAGGAAGCTCTAACAGTGCAATAAAGCTAACTCTCGAAGAGCTCGAAAAATATTCAAATTACGTTAAATGGGTAGACGTAACAAAGCTGCCCTGATAAAAAAGAGGTAAACATTTAATGAATACTAGGCTGACGGTATCGATGCTGCAAATGGGCGGAATGGCTTTGGTTTTGACCCTTAAAGACAGAGGCTTTATCATAATTGACGGCGGCGATGAACAAGTGGATTATCATAAACATTCGAAAATGTTTATGGATTTTTTAAAAAGCAATTCGCCTACCGAAAAGATTACGGTTCTAGGTTGGTTTTTTACCCATTTCCATTATGATCACGTATCCCTTGCGACTCGTTTTCTTATCGAAAACAGAGATATACTTGACGTAAAGGGATTTTATATCAATCCGTTCGGTGATGTTGGAGATGATAACGACCATCTTATGAGAGATAATCTTTTTGAAGCTATAAAGTATTATCCCGATGCAAAGGTTCATTATCTTAAAACGGGAGAAAAACTCACGTTCCCTTTTTGTTATATTGATATCTTTTTGTCTGCAGAGGACGATTCTCCCTTTGGAAGAACAAATCAGAATTTTGTAAGTGCAGCCTTTAAGGTAGTATTTGAAAATGGAAAAAGCCTTCTTGTGACAGGGGACTGCGATACAGGTAGACTGCTCCGTCTTTTAGATTCTGAGGACGAGGTCTTTCGGACCGATAGCGAGCTTAAATGTGATGTTGTTCAGGTAGCTCATCACGGACTCCCAATGTATCATAAGCCTGAGCTTTTTGGAAATGATGAGTTTATGAAAAAGGTGGATCCGACAATTGCGCTTTTCCCTGTCAACGAGGAGCGATTTAAGTCGGATGAACGATTCAGAGAACCCAAATGGGCAGATAATTATTACGTTATGCATTCGGGTGCTACCTGTTATTACAGCGAAGAAATAGTAACGGTTGATATGGTAAGATTAACACAATAGAAAAAGAACCTCACATCGTGAGGTTCTTTTAGTTTTACATATCAAAATATCTTTCTGCGTTCTTGTAGCAGATGCCTTCGACAATTCGGCGTAATGCCTTTTCGTCGTTCGGATATTCTCCGTTTTCTACCCAGTTGCCGATTAAATTACAGAGTATTCTGCGGAAGTAATCGTGTCGGGTGTAGGAAAGGAAGGAGCGTGAGTCGGTAAGCATTCCGACAAAGTTTCCGAGAAGTCCGAGGTTAGCGAGAGCCTTCATCTGCTCTTCCATACCGCTCTTGGTATCGTTGAACCACCAAGCTGAGCCCATCTGAATCTTTCCGGGAATCTCATCGGTCTGGAAACAGCCGAGGATAGTTCCGATCTGCTCGTTGTCAGCAGGATTGAGAGAATAAAGAATGGTCTTGGGGCACTCGTCACTATCGTTAAGAGCCGACAGTAATTCTGCAATAGCGCCGCCGCAGGTGTTCTGAGCAATCATATCGTAACCTGTGTCGGGACCCTGAAGAGCAAAGCGCTTTTTGTTGTTATTTCTGAGACAGCTGTAATGAAGCTGCATAACTATTCCGAGTCTGTGGTAAGCTCTGCCGAGGCAAACGAGGATAGCGGTCTGATACTTTTCTGCTTCTTCGAGAGTGCAGGTGCCGCCTGCCATAACCTTCTTGTAAATTGCCTCGATTTCTTCAGCGGTGCCTTCTCTATACATAATGTAGTCAAGACCGTGGTCAGATGCGCGGCAACCCATTTCTTTAAAGAACTCAAGACGCTCGATAAGAGCAGCTTTAACGTCCTCAACGGTGTCAAGGGTTTCCTTGCCAACCGAAGCAGCAAGCTTCTTTATATAGTCAGCAAAACCTTCCTTATTAATATTGATAGCCTTGTCGGGACGGTATGAGGGATAAACTTTACAGAAATCGAAGGTCGGATCTTCTGCGAGTTTCTTATGCCACTCAAGAGAATCTATCGGATCATCGGTTGTACCGATCATGGCAACCTTTGACTGACGGATAAGACCTCTGACGGTGAGGTTCGGGTCAGACTGAAGCTTTTTATTGCAACGGTCATAAATCTCGCCTGCGTTCTCAGAGTTCAGATAATCCTTTTCTCCGAAATAACGATGAAGTTCAAGGTTGGTCCAATGATACATCGGGTTACCGATAGCTAATTCGAGAGCCTCTGCAAATTTCTGTATACGCTCTTTGCCGGGCTTATCTCCTGTTATATAATCCTCGCTGGTACCGTTTGAACGCATAACTCTCCACTTATAGTGGTCTCCGAAGTATGAGCCGTCGGGCTGTCTGCCACCGAGCCATACCTGATCAAGAGATTCAAAACGTACATCCTCGTAAATTTCCTTCGGGCTTATATGACAGTGGTAGTCAATAAGAGGAAGGTCTTTTGCGATGTTGTGATAGAGTTTTTTCGCAGTTTTGGTTTCCAGTAGAAAATCCTTGTCCATAAATGCTTTCATAAAACATAGCCTCCATAATGATGTTTTCTTAAATCAAACTAATTATATATTATCTTTTAATAAAATTCAATCGCTAATGGTAAAATTCTCAAGTTCTTCGGATAAAATTTCCCATTTTTCCATCTCAGACGAGAGAGCGGTCTTTATTTTTTCGAGTTTTTCGCAAAGTTCTGCGGTTTTTTCATAGTCCGAAGCAGTCTCGGGGTCAGACAGAGTCGTTCCAATTTCAGCCTCTTCTGCTTCGAGTCGTTCAATTTCTTTTTCGGCAGCAGAAATTCCGCGTTTGAGTTTTGCAATAGCCGATCTCTCGGCTTTTTACTGAAGATAAGCCGTTTTGCCTGCGCCCGCTGTTTTTACGGGTCCGGTTTCGGTCGCTTCCGACTGTTTTTTCAGAAGATAATCGTCATAGTTTCCGTCAAGGGAAAGAAGCGCGGAAT
>JAZONJ010000135.1:0-11554 GCA_045654425.1 Acutalibacteraceae bacterium | reverse complement strand
AGTCCCTTTTCCATTCTCTGCTTATAGCACTCGGCTCTCAGCATATTGTTAACCGAGAAGCAAGCGCCAACCTCACGGAGAAGCTCGATATAGTTCAGTTTTAAAAGCCAGTCGGCATTGTTAACCATCTGTGCCTTGCCCTCGCCGAACTCAATAAACTTAGACATCTGCTCCTTAAAGCAGTCACAGTTATGTTGAATCGTTTCGGGAGTCAGCATATTTCTCATATCGGTTCTGCCAGAAGGATCTCCGATATATCCTGTACCGCCGCCAATAAGGGCAACAGGCTTATTTCCGCCCATTTGCAGTCTTTTCATAAGGCAAAGCGCCATAAAGTGACCGACGTGTAGGCTATCTGCAGTAGGGTCAAATCCGATATAGAAGGTAGCCTTACCGTTATTCACCATATTGCTTATTTCTTCTTCGTTAGTGACCTGAGCTATCAGGCCTCGGGCTTTTAGTTCTTCAAAAAGTGTCATTTTAATTTCTACTCCTGTCTAATAATTCCTTAGCGGAACTCATTGTATTATCTGTAATGTCTGTACCTGACATTATTCTTGCTATTTCTTTGACTCGCTCATCGACGCTGAGAAGTTTTACATTTGTAAATGTTCTCGAATCTTTAGTGCTCTTTTCAATAAGGAAATGTCCTTCGCTTGCCGCCGCGATCTGAGCTAGGTGTGTTACGCAAATTACCTGACGGACTTTTGCTACACGGCTGAGTTCAGCCGCAACCTTTGAAGCGGCACGTCCGCTTATACCTGTATCAATTTCGTCGAAAATAAGCGTGTCAACATTATCCTTTTCGGCAATTGCGCTCTTTATTGCGAGCATCACGCGAGAAAGTTCACCGCCCGAAGCAACTTTACTTAGCGGTTTTACCGACTCACCTGCGTTTGCAGAAATAAGGAATTCGACCTCATCCGAGCCGACTTTTGTATATCTGCCTTTCTCAATATCTACAATGAATTTCACATTGTTCATATCCATTAATGAAAGTGATTCGCATACCTTTTCGGCAAAAGTTTCTGCAGCCTTTTGTCTAGACTTCGAAAGCTTATCTCCCGCTTCTACAAGAGTGTTTTGTAGGTTTATAAGCTCAGCCGATAATTCTTCGAGTTCTTTTTCGTCAGATTCTATTGAGGAAAGTTCCTCTTTAGCTTTTGCAAGATACTGAAGTATCTGTTCTTCGCCACCACCGTATTTTAACCCAAGACGGTGTATAAGGTCAAGTCTTTCATTAATTTTTACTGCATCTTCTTTTGAATATGGGCAGTTTTCGAGAAAATCTCTGAGAGAATCCTGAACCGAATGTAAAAGTTCTGCCGCTTTCAGAGCATCTGCCGCCGAATCCTCCAATTCTTTAACACCAAGTCTTTCAAGCTGTTTGGAAACCGATTCTGAAAGAGCCGCCGCTCCGTCGTTGCTTTCATCGCCCGAAATTTTGCCTACACAGTCACCGACAGTTCCCGCAACCTTTTCAAAAAGTCGGATAACCTCTCGTTTTTCCTTTAACTCTTCGGTCTCCCCTGATTTTATATCGGCGTTTTCAAGCTCGGTTATCTGATATTGGAGCAAATCCATTCTTTCGAGTTTTTTGTCTTCGCTGTCTTCAAGCTCTCGCACTCTATGTCTTGTTTCATTAAAATGTTTATACTTATTCTTATAATCTTCGACAAGTTTCTCATTATCTGCAAGCAGATCAAGATAAATATAATGATTCTCGGGTCGAAGCAACATTTGACTGTCATGCTGACCATGAATATTAATGAGCGTTTTAGCTATTTCTTTGAGCACCGAAGCCGTTGTAGGCTGACCGTTTATCTTAATACTACCGCCTGAATTTCGGGTTAACACGCGTTGTATAACGAGGTTTCCCTCCTCATCAGGCGAGAATCCGTTCTCCTTTAGATTATCGATACTTGCATCAGATAAATCACAAAAAGAAGCCGAAACTACCGCTTTATCCTCGCCTTCACGAATAAGGTCTTTTGATGTTCTCTCTCCAAGAACAGCGTTAAGCGAATCTATTATTATGGATTTACCGGCTCCCGTTTCTCCCGTCAGAGCATTAAAGCCCGAAACGGTTTCAATATCGGCTTTTTCAATAACAGCTATATTCTCAATATGTAAATATTTTAACATAAGCCATTCCTTACTAAATAAGTTTTTTAAGCTCGGTCGTAAGCACTAGTGAATCGTGCTCACTTTTTGTAATCGCAAATATAGTATCGTCTCCCGCAAGAGAACCGAGTACCATATCGCTGAAAAGTCTGTCAAGTGCAACACAGGCCGAAGAAGCCATACCGGGATAACATTTTACAACAACGGTATTTATCGAATAAAGAACATCGATAGCTGCTCTCGCAAACATTTCTTCATAGTGGCTTGCCGCCTTATTTGCCGCCATGCCGCTGACTAAATATCTATATATTCCGTTTTCATCCTGAGATTTAATTATTCTCAGTTCTTTTATATCACGGGATACCGTAGACTGAGTTACCGCAAAGCCGAGACTCTGCAATGCCTCCTGAAGTTCATCCTGAGTAGTGATGACCTGCTCTTTTATAAGCCTCATCAGCTCCTGCTGTCTTTTATTTTTCATAAATTACCGCCTGAATTTTTTTGATAATGTATTATATATAGTATTTCCACCGAGACTTATAAGTTTCGCATCGTATTCAGATTTTGTAATCTCGATTTCTACATCCTTATCGAGATTGCAAACATATCGTCCATCAAGCGAAAATACCGCTTTTTCTTCCTGAACATTCGGCAAACCGATTCTGAGCTTTGTGTTTTCTCCGATTATCATCGGTCGTGCAGTCAAAGAGTGTGAGCATATCGGAGTTACGGCAAAGCATCTTACATCAGGGTCGATTACCCGACCCCCTGCCGACATAGAATATGCCGTTGAACCTGTCGGCGTTGAAACTATCAGTCCGTCAGAACGATAACTTATACTATCTTTTCCAACATTGACGTCAAGGTCGATAAGTCGCGCAATTCCTCCCGAGGTTACAATAGCGTCGTTAAGTGCTAAGCCCTCGGCAATTTTAACTCCATTTTCATAAACAGTAGCTTTTAGCATAAAGCGGGGTGATACGGTATAATTTCCTGAAACAAGTCTGTCCAAAAGGTCTAAATCGTCCTTTTCAACCTGCGCCAAAAAGCCGAGTCTTCCCGCGTTTATTCCGAGAACAGATTTTCCGTGTAATGCCGCTTTTTTTGCGTATCGAATAATCGTACCATCGCCACCGACGGTTACAACTATATCACAAAGCGAAAACAGTTCTTCTTCAGACACTGTCTTTGCGCCAAAACCGCTTTCGGACATATAGACCTCAGCACCGCTTTTTATAAGACGGTTGACTGCTTCGCGTGTGACCTCACATTCTCGGTCCTTTTCTATATTCGGAACAAGTGCAATTTTCATCATTACACCTCTTTCAGCATACTGTGTGAAAGCTCAACAATCTTATCAGGTGTCATTTCGCACAGATTTTCAGGATTATCACTTTTCTTTATATGAATAAGATATTCGATATTTCCTTCAGGTCCTTTAATTGGAGAAAAATCAAGATGCAATACCGTAAAACCGATATCAAGCATCATACCGAATATTCTCTCTACCACCTCTTTATGTACAAGAGGATCTCTGACGACTCCCTTTTTCCCTACCTTTTCACGTCCTGCTTCAAACTGCGGTTTTATAAGGCAAACTGCTTCTCCGCCATCCTTCATAACGGTTCGCATAACAGGTGCGATTATTGAAAGAGATATAAAAGAAACATCAACCGAGCAAAAATCCAAAGGATCGGGGATTTCATTTTCGGTTACATATCGGAAGTTAGTGCGTTCAAGATTAACTACCCTTTCATCGGTACGAAGCTTCCATGCGAGCTGACCGTAACCAACATCAATTGCGTAAACCTTTGAAGCGCCGTTTTGAAGCATACAGTCGGTAAAGCCTCCGGTTGACGCGCCTATATCGGCACAAATTTTTCCCTCAAGCGAAAAACCGAAATTATTTACGGCTTTTTCAAGTTTCAGTCCTCCGCGACTTACATACTTGAGAGTAGCACCTCTGACTTCTAAAACATCATCTGACTTTATATTAGTACCCGGCTTGTCCGATTTTTGATTATTAACATACACCTGACCTGCCATAATAAGCGCTTTTGCTTTTTCGCGGCTCTCAGCATATCCAGCCTCAAACACAGCCGTATCAAGTCTGATTTTTTCTGCCATTACTTAATCTCACTCTCAATAATTTTAATCATAGATTCCGTATCAAGCATAGCCTCATGTCTTGCATCTGCAACAGGCATTGCTCCAATAAATCCGTTTTCTATTGCAATAATTTTGATTTTCGTATCGATAAGCCCAGAAATATGCTCTCCGATTCCGCCATTTCTGATACCTTCTTCAAATGCAATTACCTTTTTATAACCGTTAAGCGTCGAAACAAGTTCAGAACTCGTTGGGAAAATTTTGTTCAGTTTAACAAAATCAACCTTAACTCCCTTTTCGGCAAGTTCTTTCTGAGCTTTTATAGCGTTTGAAGAAATTATTCCGTAACTGAGTATTGCAATATCTCCACCCGCACCGTAAACGGTAAAATCATTAGGATAGAAGCTGAATTTTACATCCTCACACCCTCTTGGATAACGAATTGCGATAGGTGTTTCACTGTCTTTAGTAGCCTCAAGACAACCCTCAAGTTCACTATAGCTCGCAGGAGAATATACCGAAATATTCGGAATTGTAGTAAGGAAAGCCGCATCAAAAACTCCCTGATGGGTTTCTCCGTCCTCTCCTACTATTCCAGCTCGGTCAACAAGAAATCTAACCGGTAATTTTGCTATTGCGGTATCGTGGATTATTTCATCATACGCTCTCTGCAAAAAGGTGCTGTAAACTGCAAAATACGGTTTAGCACCGCCTTTTGCAAGTCCCGAAGCAAAGGTTACCGCATATTCTTCAGCTATACCGACATCAAAAAATCTATCAGGATATTTTTCGGCAAACTCGTCAAGTCCGGTTCCTTTGCACATCGCAGCCGTAACGGTACATATGCTTTCATCTTCATCTGCCATCTGCAAAAGCTTTTTGCCGCAGATGTGTGAAAAATCTTGCTTAGAGCCGCCAACTCCGTCTTCAATATCAAAAGAAGAAACCCCGTGATAATCGGTCGGGCTCTCCTCGGCTTTTGCGTAGCCTTTACCCTTTACGGTAATCGCATGAACAACACATGGTTTTCCTATCTTCTTAGCGATACTCAAAATATTTTCAAGCTCATCAAGGTCATGACCATCAACAGGTCCAAGATATTTAAATCCGAGCCCTTCAAAAAGACTGTCTCGATAAATTACGTTCTTGAAAGCACTTTTTAGTTTTGATGCAAAAACAGCAAGCGGTCTGCCTATAAGCGGAATTTTAGATAATGCTCTTTTTGTAAAAGCCTTGAATATATAATATCCCGGTTTGATTCTTATGCGCCCGAAATATTTTGATAAAGAGCCGACATTGTTTGAAATAGACATTTTATTGTCGTTTAAGACAACAATAACGTTATCGTTTGTTCCGCCAATATTATTAAGCGCTTCAAAAGCAAGCCCGCCGGTCATTGCGCCGTCACCAATAACCGCAACACAGGAAGAATCTGTCCCTCCAAGCTTCTTAGCCTTATAAATTCCGTAAGCCGCGGCAATTGCATTGCTCGCATGACCTGTTATAAATTGGTCATGTTCGCTTTCATCAGGTCGCAAAAAGCCGGAAATCCCGCCCTTTGTACGAAGACTTCCAAAACGGTCAAATCTTCCCGTAAGCATCTTATGTGGATAACACTGGTGTCCTACATCAAAAATTATCGTATCCATTGGCGACTCAAAAACGCGGTGTAAAGCTACAGTCAGTTCTACAACGCCGAGATTCGACGCCAGATGTCCTCCGTTATGCGAAACGGTTTTAATAAGTTCTTCTCTGATTTCAGAACAAAGAACCTCGGCTTCATCATTATTCAGTTTTTTAAGGTCAGCAGGGTCATTTATCTGCCCTAAAAACTTATAATCCAAAATTTTTCTCCTAAATTTTAATAATCACGGATACAAAGATAATCCGCAAGCTCTTTTATTTCCTTTGCCTCTTCTCCGAAAACGACAAGTGCCGATTTAGCTCTTTCGGTAAGTTCCAAAACAATTTCTTTACACTTATCGATACCAAGAATAGATACAAAAGTAGCTTTCTCGTTTTCGGCATCACTGTTTATAGGTTTGCCGAGTTTCGCTTCATCGCCCGTAACGTCAAGAATATCGTCAACTATCTGAAATGCAAGACCGAGGTTTTCGGCATATTCCTCTGCCGCTTTCAGTTTTTCTGAATTTGCACCTGCAAGAATACAACCAATCATACAAGATGCTTTTATTAAAGCACCTGTTTTAAGCGAACAGATAAGTTTTAACAAATCTGTTGTAACATTGCTTTTGCCCTCTGATAAAAGGTCTACCGTCTGCCCACCTATCATGCCGTCTATTCCTGCTTTATCCGATAGAATTTCTAACGCTTTAAGCACTCTGTCGGCAGGCACACCCTCTGTTTTCGAAGCGATATTAAAAGCAAGCGTTAAAAGTCCGTCTCCTGCAAGAAGAGCATATTCTTCTCCGAATTTCTTGTGACAGGAAGGTTTTCCTCTTCTCATATCATCGTTATCCATACAAGGTAGGTCGTCGTGAATAAGCGAATAGGTATGAATACATTCCATAGCAAGCTGGAAGTTGACAGAGCATTCTCCCTTTCCGCCCGACGCTTTATAAAAGCGGTCAATAAGGAAAGGTCTCAGTCTCTTTCCGCCGTCGGCAAGACTGTACTTCATAGCGTCCGCTACAAGAGAGTATTCCCCTCTGTCTTTTGAGAAAAGATTTGATATTTTGTTTTCAAATTCTATCGCGAAGCTCTTTACGGTATCTTTAATCATTATTTCTCATCTGTTCCTTTTTCAAGTATTTCTATTTTCTGCTTAGCTTTATCCAGAACATCTGAACAATATTTCGAAAGTTTAACTCCCTCTTCGAAAAGTTTTATAGATTCATCAAGAGAAGTATCTGCGCTTTCGAGTTTATTTGCAATCTCTTCAAGCATTTTATAAGCTTGCTCAAAAGTCATTTCTTTTTCCATCATTCTACCTCTTTTACTTCGCATTCAGCCTTACCGTCTATGAATCTGATGGTTATGCTGTCACCTTTGGAAACTGCGGTTTTGCTATTTACCGTTTTACCGTCCTTTGTTGCCGCAAGATATCCTCTTGCCATTGTTTTTAAAGGGCTCAGCGAATCAATTTTTACAGCAATATTTGAAAATTCCTTTTCTTTTTGAAGTATATTTTTTTCAATTAAATTTTTAACCCTAACCTCAGTATTTTCTAACTCGTTTTTGCGAGATTTTATCATAAAACCTACAGGGTCACGAAATTCCGACAACGCCATAATTTTATCGAGTTTTGCTTCGCTATACTGTACCGCGCTTCTTACCCTCATTTTTATCAGGTTTTCATATCCGAGAACCGAAGCTTTTATCTCCTCGATATCGGGAACGGCAATTTCTGCCGCAGCAGAAGGGGTCGGCGCTCTCATATCCGATACAAAATCACAAACAGTAAAATCAGTTTCGTGACCGACAGCAGAGATTACAGGAATTTCGCATTCAGCGATCCGTCTTGCAAGCGCTTCATCGTTAAAGCACCATAAGTCCTCAATAGAACCGCCGCCTCTACCGATTATTATTACATCGGCATTGGTTTTGCTTTCTGCCGCATCTATTGCAGAAATAAGACTGCGTGGTGCATCCGCTCCCTGTACGAGAGCAGGACAAAGCACTATGTCACTTAACGGCCACCTTCGTGAAAGGACATTAAAAATGTCTCTGACAGCAGCTCCTGTATCAGATGTAATAACGGCTATTTTTTTGGGAAACTGAGGCAATCTCTTCTTTCTCGAAACATCGAAAAGGCCCTCTGCCTCAAGCTTTTGCTTTATTTTTTCGAGAGCCAACATCAAGTCGCCTTCGCCATCAGGTATTACATCCTCAACATAAATCTGATACGTTCCGTCACGCTCATATACAGATACTCTGCCTAAAGCCACAACCTTCATTCCGTCACTAAGCGGCGTTTTAAGTCTTATCGCATTTGAACGGAAAATCACACATCTGACCGAACCGATGCTGTCTTTAAGAGAAAAGTATAGGTGTCCGCTCGAATAATGCGCTTTAAAGTTTGATATCTCACCGCTTACTCTGACATAAGCCAATCGGCTATCGCCTTCAATAAGGCTTCTGATATATAGGTTAAGCTGCCCGACTGTAATTACGGAATTTGCCATCAGTTTTCTTCTCTGGAGACAGAGCCGAGTATTCCGTTAACAAAAGAAGCATCATCCTGTGTTGCATACTTCTTGACGAGTTCAACAGCTTCATTGATAGAAACTGCCTGCGGAATATTTTCGATATATTTCATCTCGCAGATTGCAAGACGAAGAGCAGAAACAGCGACCCTTGATATACGCTCTATCTTCCAGCCCTTTGCATATTTTTCAATAAGAGCTGTTATATCTTCGGTATTTTCTATTGCCTTTTTCAATACATTGGAACAATATTCGTCCTCAACGTATGCACCGTTTTCCTCTTCAGTTTCTATAAGTTCTTCAAAACTTTCGTTTTTGAATGAGTTTTGAAAAAGAAGAATAAATGCCTGTTCTCTGGCTTCTTTTCTTGTCATAAGACACCTCGCGAAATATATATTTATACATAATATATAATATATTATTTCTATGCAATTTTCAAGCATAATATGCATAAAATCATGCAAATAAAACCCATTTTCAATATTTTTGTTGTATTTTCGGTTATTTTCTGTTACAATGTAAAAACCAATAAAAAATGGAGGGGCATTATGGCAGTTGAATTCAGAACAAGCTTTTTAGGCTTCAACCGTGATGATGTTTTAAATTACGTGCATAAAAAGGATGCCGATACAAAAGTTTTAGTGGCTTCCCTTAATGATAAAATCAAGGCTTTGGAAGGTGAGCTTTCTTCAATTAAGGCTGATCTCGGCGAGGCTTTAAAGAGCAATGCAGAGCTTATCGCCCAAAACGAAGAATTAACTTCTTCTCTCAATGATTACAAAGCAAAAGAGGAAGAAATCGAGT
The DNA here is from genome assembly GCA_045654425.1 of Acutalibacteraceae bacterium. GTDB lineage: Bacteria > Bacillota > Clostridia > Oscillospirales > Acutalibacteraceae > SFWF01. Next base: position 2,351 of record JAZONJ010000135.1, on the reverse strand, counting down.
CTCTCAGCAGAAAAATAGGCAAGCTTTATCTCGTCTCTAAATCAAGCGCAAAGTCTATCGTTGACCGTGCCGAAGAGACCGCTAGCATCATTAACGAGCAGGCTGAGATACGACTTAAAAACATCACCGAGACCGAAGACTCTCTCCACGAGATTACAAAACAGATTGTATCTGCTTCAGAGAAATACGTTTCCGAACTCGGTATGATTGAAAATTCTCTTGCCGAAGCTAAAGTGAAAGTTAGCGAGCGAGATGCTGAGCGTGTCCGTATCAGCGAAGAATTTGCCGAGATTTACGAAAAACTGAGTTAATTTTTTCACATGGTATTCGGCAAGTAATTAAACCTATAATCAAGATGAACCGACGGACTTGAATTTCGTCGGTTTTTTGTTATAATAACCATATCAATACTTTTAAGAGGCGATCATATGCAATCTTTGAAATATCTATTTAGAATCGGGCGTGGCCCCTCATCCTCGCACACAATGGGTCCGTCTACGGCGGCAAAGCGTTTTATCAACGAATTTCCCGATGCTGAAAGCTACGAAATCATACTTTACGGATCTCTTGCAAAAACCGGTAAGGGTCATATGACCGATTCTGTCATCAAAGAAACCTTTAAAGAACATAACCATAAAATAGTTTTTGATTATGACACTCCATGCGAGCGCCACCCTAACACTATGGATTTCATTGCAAAATACCCTGATAAGAAGGTTTCGAAACGTTTTTACAGTATAGGCGGAGGAGAAATTATCAGTGATGGGGAAGCCGCTGCTGAGCATGAAAGTATTTATCCCCTTTCAAAGTTCACAGACATCTCAAACTATTGTCGCGAAAAGGACATTCGACTTTGGCAATATGTAGAGGAATGCGAAGGCGAAGAAATATGGGACTATCTCAGAGAGTGTTGGACGGTAATGCAAAACGCTATTAAGGAAGGCTTAGCAGCAGAAGGGGTTCTCCACGGAGGAATCGGAACGCAGCGTAAAGCCCGTTATCTTTTCAGACAAAAACACATTGACGAAAGCGAAGAAACCAAAACTAACAGACTTATCTGCGCTTATGCTTACGCAGTAAGTGAACAGAATGCATCAGGCGGAGAAATAGTTACCGCGCCAACCTGTGGCGCATGTGGAGTTCTTCCCGCTGTCCTGAAATTTCTCCAGCCCAAAAGAAATTTTACCGAAGAACAAATAATTCACGCAATGGCAACGGCGGGTATTATCGGAAATCTGATAAAAACAAACGCGTCTATCAGTGGCGCAGAGTGCGGTTGTCAGGCTGAAATCGGAACTGCATGCGCTATGGCAGCAGCGGCTGCCGCCGAGCTTTACGAGCTAGACCTCGACCAAATAGAATATGCCGCAGAAATGTCAATTGAACACCACTTGGGTCTGACCTGCGACCCGATACTCGGACTTGTTCAAATACCTTGCATTGAACGTAACGCTATCGCGGCAATGAGAGCCCTTAACGCTACAAATCTTGCGGATTTCCTTGCCGATTCAAGAATGATAACCTTTGATATGATTGTTGATACGATGTATGAGACAGGTAAGGATTTAAAGGTTATTTACCGTGAAACATCTGAAGGCGGACTTGCTAAAAACTTTAAACAATAAATTAAAAAGAGAAGTTGGAAAGTTATTTCCAACTTCTCTTTTTGTTTAAATATCATTTCTTACTAAATCTTCAAATGTTTCGCGTTTAATTACAAGCCTCGGTTTTCCGCCCTTCAGCATTACTGCGGCAGGACGGCAGATGCGATTATAATTGCTTGCCATAGAATAATTATAGGCTCCTGTCGCAAGGACAGCAAGCGTATCATTAACATCGGGAGTCTGAATCATTGTATTTTCCTGAATCACATCTCCCGACTCACAGCACTTTCCTGCAACTGTTACCTTCATATCGCGAGGTTTATCCGCCTTATTTGCTACTGTAATTTCATAATCTGCGCCGTAAAGAGCATATCTCGGATTATCCGACATTCCACCGTCTACAGAGACATATGTTCTGATATCCTTAATCGTCTTTACCGAACCGATTTTATAAAGGGTCAAGGTCGATGCGCCAACAATTGAACGACCGGGTTCAACAAGAATTTTTGGCAAAGCCATTCCGAGTTCATGGCAATACTTATGAACCGAATCGCAAAGAAGTTTAATACTGTCTTCGGTAGAAACTGTACGGTCGGTTTTAAGATATTTGATACCGTAACCTCCGCCGAAATTTATTTCCGAGACGGTAATACCGACTTCGTCCTTTATCTGTCTTGCAAAACGGAGCATAACCTCTGCCGCTGCTCCAAAAGGCTCAGTTTCAAATATCTGAGAGCCTATGTGACA
>JAZONJ010000134.1:0-4730 GCA_045654425.1 Acutalibacteraceae bacterium | reverse complement strand
CTTGAGGGGGAATATACCAAGGAAGTTATTCTCGAGTGTTATATGAACACTATTTCAATGGCGAGAGGTATGTACGGAGTTGCGGTTCCTGCGAGCTATTATTTCGGTAAAGAAGTCAGTGAACTTACCCTTGCCGAGTGCGCTTCGCTCGCTTCTATTACAAAGTCTCCTGAGTATTACCGTCCCGATAAGCACCCCGATAATAATAAAGAAAGAAGAAACTTTGTTCTTTATGAGATGCTTGACCAAGAGCTTATTACAAAGGAAGAATATGACGCGGCGGTAGCTGAAGAGCTGAATGTCGTTTCAAATGAAGATGACGTTAAAAACAGCGAGGTTATAAATAATTATTTTGTAGATACGCTTATCGAAGAGATAATTACCATACTGATGGAGAAAAACGGCTATAAAAGAGAAGCGGCTATTGAAGATTTCTATAGCGGTGGATATAAGATTTATTCCACTATGGATACTACCGTTCAGGCTGCTCTTGAAAAGGTATATAACGACCCCGCTTTCGACATTAAGGGAAAAGACGACACAACGCTTCAGGGCGCTATGACGGTGCTCGATTATAACGGAAACATCAAGGGAATTATCGGCGGAATCGGTGAGAAAACCGAAAACCGCGGTCTTAACCGCGCGACAATGTCTCCGAGACAGCCGGGTTCAACCATAAAACCGCTTGCGGCTTATGCGCCTGCGATAGAAAACGACCTTATAACCTATTCGACAGTAATAGAGGATAAAAAGACAGTATATCACGAAGGCAAGTCTTACGAATGGTTCCCTGAGAACTGGTATGATAAGTATTGGGGCAACATTACGGTTGAATATGCTCTTCGTCGTTCTGTAAACACTATTCCCGTAGCCCTCGTTGACCTTCTGACACCTCAGAAGTCGTTCGATTTCCTCAAGGGCAACTTTATGCTTGACGGACTGAATCCGACTGCCGATGTCAACTATTCTCCTCTGGGAATGGGCGGTACACACGGCGGTGTTACGGTAACACAGTCTGCGGCGGCTTTCTCGGTTTTCGGAAACGGTGGAATTTACTATACACCGACGACTGTTGTATCGGTTTATAACCGCTTTGATGAGCTTATATTTGAAAACAAACCGAAATCACACGTTGCCGTAAGTGAAGATACCGCGACCATTATGAACCATCTTTTACAGCGTGTAGTTGTTGGAGAGAGCGGTACCGGAAGAGACCTGCTCGGAATCTTCAAGGATATGCCTGTTTATGCAAAGACGGGTACTTCAAACTCGGGTGAGTATGCAAACGACGTTTGGTTCTCGGGCGGAACACCCTATTATGCGGCGGCGGCTTGGTGCGGATACGACTCAAATCTTGCCATAACCAAGGCCTACGAAAAAACCGCTCTTAAAATGTGGGGTAACGTAATGAAGATAATTCACGAGGACCTCGCAGTTAAGGATTTTGAGGACAGTAAGTACACCCAGATAAGAATGTATTGCGCCGAGACAGGCGAACTTGCGACAACAGCTTGCGATATTGGCGGATACGGCTGGTATAAGACCGTCGGACAGAAGACCTGTTCTGCGCATAGCTGGGGCGAGCCTGTTACTATCAGCAGCCTCGATGAAATAAAGGAATATATGGCTAATCCTCCGGCTAAGCCCGAAAAACCTGCTGAAGAAGCTCCGAGCTCTTCGGAAGGACAGACAAGCAGTGAAGCCGAAAGCTCTTCTGTTACAGAAAATCCTGAAACCGAACAAAACGAAGAATAATAAAAAGACCGCGAAGTTTAATGCTTCGCGGTCTTACTATTTTGATTTTATTAAACTATCAACTGACATACCAGTACGCCGACACAGGAAAGGGCGGCAACCGTTACAAGCCCTTTTTCAAAGAAGGCAAGAACCAAAGCCACTATAAATCCGAAAACTGCGGCGATAGGAGATTCGGTCGCGTAGAATATTGCAGGCACCGTCATAGCGCTCAGTACTGTGTAGGGTATATAGTGCAGGAATGAAAGAAGAAAACGGTTTTTAATCTTCTTTTTTATGAGTACAAGGGGTAACATACGCACAAGATATGTAACGCCTGCCATAACGAGCAGGTAGAGGAAAAACTTTTCGTTTATCATTCTGCCACCTCCTCGGTGTCAATTGGCGCCGCAAAGGCAAAAATAAGAGAGGGGATAACGGCGCAGATTATAATTACAAAGCCCGACGGAATAATCTTCAGAAGGGGTATGTATTTAAATAAACAGGAAAGAAGAATCGCGCCGAGTACGCAAAGCAAGGTTGCTTTTTCTTTTTTAACAACGGGCACTACAATGGCTATAAACATTCCGTAGATAGCAAGTCCCAAAGAGGAGATAACAATTTGCGGAAGAACATTTCCGAGCACCGCGCCGAGAAGTGTACCAAGCGACCAACCGAGATATGGGGTTAAAATAAGTCCGTACATATATCTTTTTCCGACAAAGCCTTTATTCGATACCGATACCGCGAAAATTTCGTCGGTGTTTCCGAAAGCGATGAGAAGTCTTTCGGGAAGAGAAATTTTGTCGGATAACTTTTGGGAGAGAGATACCGACATCAGAGAATAACGGGAGTTTATAACAAGCTGTGTTACCGCCATTTCGATAAGAGAGCCTGAGCCGATAATAACACCAACGCCTGCAAGCTGACCTGCAGAGGTGAGGTTAAACGCCGAAATGAGAAGAGCCTCAAGCCAGGAAAGACCGCCCTGAACGGCAGAAATACCGAAAGCAAAGGAAACGGCGAGGTATCCGAAGCATATCGGCAAACCGTCGGTAATGCCCTTTGAAAATTTATTGTTTTCCATAAAATCACGCACTTTTTTCTAAAATACCGTAATATTATATATCCCTTTGTCCTAAATTTCAAGTCGTGATTGGTTGACAATGGGAATAAATTGTATTAAAATATCCGAGAAAGGATGTGCATTTATTATGGTAAAGGTTTCTCCGTCGATTTTATCGGCAGATTTTCTTGATATGAAAAAAGACCTCGAGGATTTAAAAGCAGGCGGGGTAGATATGCTTCACGTGGACGTTATGGACGGTAATTTCGTTCCGAATATTTCTTTTGGCGTTCCGCTTATTCAGTCTTTTAAAAAGCATACCGATATTCCGCTTGATGTTCATCTTATGATTGATAAACCTCACAGATATATAAAGGATTTTGCCGCCGTTTCGGATTGGCTCGGCTTCCACTATGAAGCAGGTTCTCCCGTAAAAGAGACTTTAGAGGAAATAAGAGCCCTCGGTTGTAAATCGACCCTTACAATAAAACCAAAAACCTCAGCAGAAGAGATTTTCGAATTCTTACCGCTTTGCGATATGGTGCTTGTAATGAGTGTTGAACCGGGCTTTGGCGGACAAAAGTTTATGCCCGAGTCACTTGACAAGGTTCGCGCTTTGAAGGCCGAGATTGAAAGACAGGGACTCTCTTGTGAAATTGAGATTGACGGCGGTATAAACGCCCAAACAGCACCCCTTGCAGTTGATGCCGGAGTGACTGTTTTGGTTGCGGGAAGCTTTGTTTTCAATGCTGAGGACAAGGGAGAAAAAATCAGAGGACTCAAAGCTTTAGGCTAAAATTTCGCCATAATTTCAATCGCATTGTCTTTAATTAATAATTTACCGTATTCGCTGACAGAGGCTACTGCTATATCGGAGCAGGTGACCTTGTCGGCGAATTCTGTTATTAAAGGGTAGGAAAATGCAGAGGGAGAAGAGGTTATAAGGAGAGAATATTCTCCTTTATATTTATAAAGAGCAGAGCGGATTTCGGAAGAGTCTTCTGACTTTAGTTTTTTGCAAAGACAAGCGAGCTCGTTAAAATCTTTAAATTCAAGCAGAAGAGTAAGCTTTGAAGATGGGTTTTTGTGAAATCGTCGGATTAGAGGAGCCTTTGTGAAATATATGATATGACCGCCGAGGGCAGATGGATATATCTCGACAAACAGTCGGTCGCAGTCAAGTCTGAAATCTGTTTTATGAAGAGCCGACCGAAGCAGAGCGGCTAAAAAACGTCGGGTCTCGGGGTCTTTACAGCAAGGCTTTTCGATTTTGCCGAGAAACTGATAAGACTCTTCGGCACTGAGTGTGATTTTAAGTTTTCTTATTCCGACTGTTACGGCGAGCATATCTTATCCTCCAAGGAATAAATTTATGGTTATTTGTCCAACATATTTCGGGAGTGATATTTTTATGAAATTATCGGAAAACAGAAGCTTTCGCATTTTTTTAAAATCGGCTTATATAACCGCCCTTTGTATAATACTCGTGCTTATAGGTTTTTTCGGAACAGGCCTTTTATTCGGTGGCTTTGATTAATCGTTGCACTTTGAACAGCAACCGAAGACTCCGTCATTTTTTAAATCGCAGGGACGGGGAGGGAAGAAGTCGTTTGTCGGGAATTGGATTTTTGAGAAAATGTCACAGGGTTGGTCATTTGAATTTGAATCGCAGTGCTTTTCGGGGATACAGAAATCATATACGGGAACGAGCATCTGAACATTTCTTATCAGCTGTACGATTGTGAAAAGTCCGAGAGTTACGTAAACGGTCGGAGTGCCGCAGGGAAGCTCGGTTACAACGGGAGAGCCGATACAGTTACAGATAGAGGACGGAATGTGGCAATAGTTGTCACAGCAATCGCGAAGCTCGCAAAGCTTTGCCGACAGGGCAATCGGGTCAACCGTCTGAACAACGCATTTCGGCATATTT
>JAZONJ010000133.1:0-1516 GCA_045654425.1 Acutalibacteraceae bacterium | reverse complement strand
AGTCAGGGTTTTATGTCTATACTATTTTTAGAATAAGACCTAAAAAGATAAAAAACGCCATTGGCGGATAGGGGAAATAAAATGAAAATATTAGTAATTAACGCAGGAAGTTCATCGCTTAAATATCAGCTTATTGATATGAACGGTGAAGTTCTTATCGCTAAGGGTCTTTGCGACAGAATCGGTGTGCCTGCTACCAGCAATATCGAGCACAAGGTTGCCGACAAAAAGATTGAAAAAATGATCACTATGCCCACTCATGTTGAGGCTTTCGAGGCAGTTATCGAAGCTCTTACCTCAGGTGAGGGTAAAGTTATTGATGATATTTCAGAAATCGCTGCTATCGGACACAGAGTCGTTCAGGGTGGCGCACTTTACAATTCTTCTGTTATTATCGACGATAAGGTTCTCAGCGATATTGAAGAACTCGGTGAACTTGCTCCTCTTCACAACCCTGCTCATGCTCTTGCTATGCGCGCATGCTTCAAGGTTTTCGGTGCAGATGTTCCTCAGGTTGCTACATTTGATACCGCTTTCCATGCAACAATGCCCGACAGAGCATATATGTACGGTATTCCTTATGAGTTTTATGAGAAGTATAACATCCGTCGTTACGGTGCTCATGGCACATCGCACAGATTCGTAAGCGACCGTTGTGCAGAACTTCTCGGTAAAGATAAGAAGGATATAAAGATGATTACTTGTCATCTTGGAAACGGATGCTCAATCTCTGCAATTAAAGATGGTGTTTGCATTGATACATCTATGGGACTTACACCTCTTGATGGATTTATGATGGGTACACGCTCCGGTGGAGTTGATCCTTCTATTCTCACATATCTTATGAAGAAGTGTGATATTTCTCCTGATGAAATGAACACCATTCTTAATAAGAAGTCAGGTCTTCTTGGTATTTCAGGCGTTTCTAATGACAGCCGTGACGTTATTGCCGCTGCTGAAGCAGGAAACGACAGAGCTCGTCTTGCAAATGAAATGCAGAACTATCAGATGGTTAAGTTCATCGGTTCTTATGCTGCTGCAATGAGCGGTGTTGATGCTATTGTATTTACCGGTGGTATCGGAGAAAACGAGAAAAAGACCAGAAAGTATATCTGTAATATGGTAAACTTCCTTGGTTTTGAGCTTGACGAAGAAAACAACAATACAAGAGGTAAGGAAATCGAGATTTCTAAGGCTGGTTCTAAAGTTAAGGTTTGGGTAATTCCGACAAACGAAGAACTTCTTATTGCTCGCGATACTCTTGAGCTTGTAAAATAATTAGATTTAGGAGTGGTCCTCTTGAATATTTCTACTATTAAAAATTTGATTACAGAAGGTAAAGCAGACAAGGATTTTGCTCTGCTTTATCAGGACGTAAATATTGCCAGAGAGCGTTATATTAATGCTGCTGACAAGTTCGAATCTATTTTTGGTGACCGCAATAACATCAGATTTATTTCTGCTCCCGGTAGAACCGAGGTTGGCGGTAACCATACCGACCATCAACACGGCAGAG
>JAZONJ010000132.1:0-10545 GCA_045654425.1 Acutalibacteraceae bacterium | reverse complement strand
CACCACAAGTGCGGCATTTTTAGTCTGTTTATGGCAAAGCATTGCAAGAATTCCAATACCTGCAAGCAGAAATCCAATAGATTGCACAGGGAAAAACATAGCGTTTAATGCTTCAAAATCGCAAACACCGAGCGCATACAGAAGTTTATATGTAGCCTTTAACGCTCCTGCGCAAGTAACGTCGATCGTTCCTGCTGCAAAAAGCGCAAACGCACCTTTGCTCATCTTGTTATACAGATCACGCAATAAAATAACCGCTGCAACAGCAAAGAAAATTACAGGAATATAATCTACAAGCGCCATAGAAACCGAAAAATCTTTCATTTGAGGACACCTCTGATTTATTTCTTATTAAGATGATAAATAGGAAGAAGCGGTATAATAATAGGGGTTTTATCAGCGTATGTATTATATTCCTCATTATCACCATATCTTGCCATCTGGCGTTTTTCAAGACGCTGAGCGCCATTGAACATAATATAAACTATACAGATATAAGCGATAACGGCTGTTATCCACTGTCCGACAGTAGCATAGGTTGTAATACCGCTTACAAAAACACCCGTCCAGAAAATTATTTCTCCGAGATAGTTAGGGCAACGAACGATTTTGTAAAGTCCTTCGGTTGCTACCATTTCAGGACGAACTTGTTTCTGTGCTGATTTCTGATTATCGGCAACAGATTCAAGAATAAGTCCAAAAACAGAAACCGCAAAACCAATAACAGGAACGAGTATGTCATCAGAAGCATTGCTGTAACGGAAAAGCATAGGGCTCACCTGTGCTACGTAAAGCACCGCAACCGATACCCAGATGGTTACGAGAACAAATATAGGCATTTTCTTTTCGTTGTTTTTAGCTAAGGTATCCTTTGCAACATCAGTTTTCTTGAAAGAAATATTTTTAAGTTCACGAACAAGTAAGAATCCCGAAAGCCTCACACCGTATGCCACAAATAAAGCAGCTTGAGCCAGAACTATCCAAAGCGGTGTAGCAGTGGGGTTGATAAAGTACATTATAAGAACGGCAATACCTCCGCCTGCTACGGCAAATCCGTAACCGATAGAAAGAAAATATACAAACTTATAAAATCCGACTGCACACATAACAGCGCAAACTGCAAGCAAAATTCCGAGAAGTGACCAAGGCATAATTATTTACCTTCCTTTCCAAAATAATTCTTGATATACTCTGCAAAACTCTTGTCTCCTGTTTCGGTATCGCCAACAAGGTCATGGCTCAAAGTCCATTTAGAGAAAAGAATAATATCGTGTTTGCCGGCTTTTTTAATCTTCGGAAGATTTGCAAGAATTCCAAAAAGCCAAATAGGTGCCCATTTAATTTTAAGAGGCTTACCTGCTGCTTCGAAACACATGGCAGCCATTTCTTCGTATGTATAGGTTTCTTTGCCGCCTACGTTGTAGGTCACGTTGGTATCATTCATATGTTCTACGATAAACTCGGCAAAATCAGGGCAGTCAACAACGTTGGCTTTTACGCCGCCGTAACCTTTAAGAAGCTGCATTTCGCCATTATCGATATAGGGTTTGAACACCTTGGCAATATCGTAAAAATATCCTGTGGGGCGGTAGATAACGTATTCCATATCGCCTTTTTTAATTTCTTCTTCAACCAAGTATTTTGCATGAAGCATAGGAACCTGTTCAGCACCCTTTTCATCGCAGGAAATAACCGAAATATAATTAAATTTCTTAACACCCGCACATTTTGCTTCCTCGTAAATATTAATGTTTCCTTTATAATCAATATCATAAGAGGTAACCTTTGTAGATGCGCCTGTAAGACCTACTGTAGAAATAACGACATCTGCGCCATCGCAAATCTCTTTGAGCGTTTCGGGATTTGTCGCATCAATAGCTTTAAACGTATACTTTCCTTCACAGCCCTCTACAGTATTTTCTTTAAGGTCAGCCGCTACAATTTCGTGACCGCCTGCTACAAGACTTTTTAAAATCTCGGCGCCGAGATTACCAAAAGCGCCAAAAAGCACAACTTTCATTTTCTTTTTCTCCTTATTTCTTATTTTTTTCTTTTGAGCGTTTGTCATTTATAATCTGCATATGTTCTGCAGTAATAAGTTCTACGCCATTTTCCTTTGCCCAATCAACACAGCCTTTAAGCACAAGAGAAAGGAATACACGCGGAACACCGAGGATAGTCATAAGAGCCTCGTCTGTGAACTTAATTTTATCATCAGCGCGGTCTGCAGCATAGCGAACCGATTCGAGAGAAGCCTGACGCATTTGCAAAAGCTCTGCTCTCATTTTAGTCTTTCTGTGGAACCAGAAGTTTTTGCTGTCACGATAACCATAGTCAACGGGAAGCGCAGGGAAATCTTTTGCCCTTACACCGTTAATGATGGCATCGCTATATTTCTTTTTCATAAGTATTTTGTCTACACGCAAAATAAAGTGAGCGCCAAATTTACTTGTGATGCCATTAAAGTCATGATAAGGACCTTCGTAACCATTAAGCTCGCCTGCCATATCTTTATCCGCACCATCGAGCTCGCGCATCCATGTGCATTCGATAGCCTCAATAGCGTCGGTTAAAACCATAGGTCTCGCTTCGCCTGTTTCTTCTTCAATCATACTTTTTTCAAGTCTGAAATTGCACTTTGGCATTTTTTCTTCAGGCTTATCACCCGGCCAAGAAAGTTTAACCGCTTCCTTGAAGGTTTTAGGCTTGTCATCAATAAAATTGAGCGCACATTTTCCGTTGCGCAGAATATTCTGTGCAGTATTGGAAGAATTACGGCAACAAAGAAGCATCGCGTAATAATCCTTACCTGCAACATAATACGGCTGCACTAAAGAATAAGGCCCTAAAGTGGTTGTGCCGTCTTCACAAAGCGTACTGATTATTACGGTAGGCATCGGGAAGAACAACGATGTTTGGTAGAAATTGTCTACAATGCGAAGATTTTCAAAACTGCTCATAGTAGATACTCCTTTTATATTTATTTTAATAATTTACAAAGTATTTCATATTGCTCATCAAAGCTCTTGCCCGCTATTGTCCAGGTAAGCAATGATTCCGCAATATATTCTGACATAAATCCGCCGTTTTCAATACCGTTTTTATTACATATAGGTATAATTATTTCAGCAAGTTGACTTCGAAGCTGTTTATGACGCTCGGAAAAAACCGACATAAATGCTTTTTCAGCGTCCTTATCACAAAATAAAGATTTGTGATTTTCAGAAAATTCTATCAATACATTAAAAATACTCTTAAGCAAAGCTTTATCATCTGCCGGCGCACTTTCTTTAAGTTTTCCTAAAAGACTGAGCCAATCCTCTGCCATAAAGGTTGCAATAAGATGATCCTTGGATTTGAAATAATTATAAACTGTTCCTGTTCCGAGTTCGCAAGCTATCGCAACTGAACGAATGGTTGTTTTTGCATAACCGTTTTCTGCTATTTGTTTTTTCGCTTCATTTAAAAGCCGTTCTTTAATATTTTCAATAATTTTAGGCATAAACATTTCCCACTTGCTTTTTATGAACTTGTTCATTATAATTATAATAGTTTGACAAAAATTTGTCAATATGAAGCGAGGTTTTAATTATGCAAAAAAATAAAAAGCGCTTGATAATATGGCTCTCTTCTGTTTTAAGCGTGATTGTTTTGCTCGTTTTGGCATGCGGTTTATATTTGTCAGATTACTACCGTGCCGATAAAAGTGCTATTGCCGCCTTTTCATATTCCGAAAACATAACTAAAATACAAATAGATAAAAACGCTGTTGCGTATGTTCCGCAAACCGCTTCGGCAGGTCTTATATTTTATCCCGGTGGAAAGGTTGAATACTCGGCTTACGAGCCACTCATGATGAAACTGGCGGAAAACGGTATTATGAGTGTTCTGATTGAAATGCCGTTTAATCTCGCCGTATTCGATATAAACGCCGCCGAAGGAATTAGAGAAGAATTCCCCGAAGTTCAAAACTGGTATATCGGCGGACACTCGCTTGGAGGCAGTATGGCTGCAAGCTATGTTGCAAATAGAACTGCAGACTTTGATGGTCTTATTCTTCTTGCTTCCTACTCAACTGCAGATATTTCAAAATCCGAACTCAACGTTATATCAATATACGGCAGCGAAGATAAAGTGATGAATGCAGAAAAATATCAAAAATACAAGTCGAATCTCCCAACAGACTTTACCGAGCAAATTATAGAAGGCGGTTGCCACGCATATTTTGGTGTTTACGGTAGTCAGGACGGCGATGGCGTGCCTACTTTAAGCAATGCGGAGCAAATAAGTCTTACGGTAGATAATATTCTACAATGTATTGATTAAAAAACTTTAAAAGCCTTATCCAATTTGGATAAGGCTTTTTTCTATACTTTTATATATCCTGCGGTCATACGAAGGTCTCCGCCCGAAAGGAGAAATTCTTTTGCGTTTTTCTGAAGAGTTGTTTTAGGTTCAAAATCGGCAACGTCATCCAGCTTTACACCAAAACCGAAAATTCGCTCTACCGCCTGAGCGCTTTTATCGTCAGGAAACTCGATTTTCTCCCAAAGCTTCATAAACTTTGCAATATTTGATTCGGGAGCAATCTTTTCAAGATTAGGATTGAGCAGCCACGAATCGCACATAAAATAAACGGGCGCATACTCGGGAAAATGCTTCTTGAAAAATTTTCTTGCCATTTCAAAGGAAGCAAGACAGTCCTCTGTTTTCAGCGGTGTTCCTTGCTGAATATGGGTCTCTATTCCATATTCTCCCGACGGGATTCCCTGAAGAACCCTTTCAATTCTAAACTGAAGTCTGCCTAGGTGGAAAAGGTCTCCGCGATAAGCATAGCAAAGCCAGGAAAAAGTCCACACTCCCCATTTGTCATAACGGTCTTTATAATTCTGAAGCCAGATATTTATATCACGAAGAGTTTTAAGAGCAATTTCTCTATCCACTCCCCTTGCATCATATTTAGCCAAAGCATTTTCACACATAAACCCAAGAACGAAAACCGGAAGCATACCCTCTGGCAATTTCGGCTTCACGCCTGTTTTTATAAACTCGTCAGCGATTTCTTTTGCCTTTTCTTTCATATTTTCGTGGTCGCGAACAAGTATATCTCTGACCTCTTCAATTTCAATTATCTCTTTAATAAAAAAATCCATAACCGGCACCTACTTATTTATATGTGGTAAATTATGCTCCAGAGACCCGCCCTTAAGGAAACGCATATAGTTATCACAGTAAATTTTCTGTCTCTGCTCCTCTGTAACACCTAATTTGTCATAAATCGCATTATCTCTTGCAATCCAACCGCCGACCCATTCGGGATTATAATCGGTAGTAATGGAATCTGTACCGAACATAATATTATTTTCAACATCATATCCGACGTTAAATAGCTTTGTAAGAAGGTCTTCTCTATAAATCACGGGTGTACCGGGCGTGATATCAAAGAACATTTCGCTTGATTGACGAGTAAGATATGAGTTAAGGAACTTTCCGTAAACCGCGATACATTCATCGTGCCAAGGCCAAGAACAATGACCCATAGAAAACTTGATTCCTTTAAGATTTAAAAGCGACTCCCAATTAACAGGGCGGTTTTTTATCGAGGTATCGGTTCCGCTCCAAAGAATTCCCGAATGGAAAATAACGGGTTTTCCCGTCTTTTCAATAGCCTCTAAAAGTTTCATGCTCTTTTTATCATAAACATAATATGTATCACAAATCATCTTGAAAGCATCAATACCTGATTCGGCAGCATCTTTCACGATTTTTTCAGCATCTTTTTCAAAAGGATGAACCCAAAGATATGAAAAAAGTCTACCCTCTTGATTCTTTTTCCAAGCGAGAACCTTATCACGTCTGTCACGGTAGGGCACTCCATTATATACTCCATTTTTTAAAACGGGATAATCCGAGATAATTCCGCCACCGTACACTCCCGACTTTTCCATCTGTTCGAGTAAATAATTCTGGTCAACAGGACCTGCTCCAACGTGAATATGCATATCGTAAATTTTCATAAAAGTTCATCTCCGATAAGATTTTTTCATATCACCTTGATTTTACTCTACACGAAAAACAATGTCAATCGGGTTTAGGGTAAATTCTTGACAACATATTATAAAAAAACAAGGAAAATTCAACTGATAAGAAACTTTAAAAGCTGAACGCAAGACACGTTCAGCTTTTCTTTTTTACACCATTAATTTATAAATATTTTCACAATCAGCTTTAGAAAGTTTGCAAAAGCCGTGGAAGAAACCATCTCTGCCGTTACCCTCGGTAACCATTTTTGCAAGATACGGTATATCCTCTTCTTTTGCGCCGAGCTCAGCAAAATCTTTCGGCATACCAATTGAAATCAGGAATCGTCTCAATGCCTCTATACCTGCCTTTGCGGTAACCTCAGGGTGTTCAAAATCCATTTCGCAACCCCAGACGCGAACAGCAATTTTTGCAAAACGCATTATGTCCTCATTCATAACGTAGGTAAAGGTTGCCGGCATTGCAACCGCCAAACCCGCACCATGAGCGCAGTCATAAAGAGCCGACAGTTCGTGTTCTAGATTGTGACTGCTCCAGTCCTGTGTACGACCGACTCCGCAAGAATTGTTATGAGCCATCATTCCTGCCCACATAATATTTGCTCTTGCATCATAATTATGAGGATCCTCCATTACTCTTGGACCTTCATGTATCATAGTGAGCAAAAGAGCTTCTATAAGGCGGTCGGTAACCTCAACTTCGGAAGTTCTGGTCAGATAACGCTCATAAAGATGTGCCATTATATCGGTTATTCCACAGGCCGTCTGATAAGGCGGCAGAGTTTCGGTAAGAGCGGGATTCAATATACTGAATTTTGGTCTTACTGCATCTCCTCTTGCTCCGCGTTTATACATTCCGTTCTCGTGAGTTATAACAGTATTGGCACTTCCCTCACTTCCTGCCGCCGCAATTGTCAGAACGGTACCCACGGGAAGAGCCTCTTTAATCTCTTTTCCCTTATAAAAGTCCCAAAAATCTCCGTCATAAACTGCGCCTGCTGCAATAGCCTTTGCCGAGTCAATGGTACTTCCTCCGCCGACTGCTAGTATAAAATCAATATTTTCTTTTTTGCAAAGCTCAATTCCCTCATAAACAAGACCGCTTCTTGGATTCGGCATTACACCGCCAAGTTCGGTATAATAAATTCCTGACCTATCGAGAGATTCCTTCACTCGGTCGAGAAGTCCCGAACGAACAACGCTGCCTCCACCAAAATGAATCAGCACACGGTTGCCGCCAAAACGCTTTACGAGCTCACCCGTATGAGCCTCGGTATCACGTCCGAAATCAAAATATGTCGGTGAATAAAAAACAAAATTGTCCATATCATTTTCCTTTCAAAAAGATTCCTTTATGAATTATACCACAAGCACACAAAATGAGCAATGCAATATTATACATAAAGAAATCTCGCCAAAGTTTTCACTCTGACGAGATTTTACATTTCAATTTTAGTTTATTTTTTCTTTGCAACCGCTCTTTGAACGAGTTTGACAATCTCAACAACAGGTATAACAAGTATTGCCAAAGCCATTGCGATTCCGTACTCAGTAAATCCGATAGGAGTAAATCCGAATGCGCTTGCAAGGAAAGGAATCTCAAGAACCGCTGTGGTTAGAAGGATTGAACCTATCATAGCCACCCACAGAATCTTGTTGTGACTCTTGAGACTGAATACCGACTTGCGTTGAGAACGAAGGTTGAACGAATGGAAAATTTCACACATTGACATAGTAAGGAATGCCATTGTCATACCATGCTCGGAAACACCCGAAGGCAATGCGAAATATCCGACCTCAAAGCTATTACCGATTATATAAGAAATGATGGTTAATACGGTTACCAAAATTCCCTGATATGCAATATCTCCGAATAATCCGCCTGCGAAAATACCTTCCTTTGAATCACGCGGAGGACGGTTCATAGTATCAGGCTCAGCCTGTTCCATTCCAAGAGCGAGCGCGGGGAAACAGTCGGTTACAAGGTTTATGAAAAGAAGATGAACAGGATTCAGAAGAGTGAAGCCCATAAGAGTTGCTGTGAATACGCCGAGAACCTCAGACATATTGGATGCGAGTAAGAACTGAATTGCCTTACGGATGTTGTCATAAATTCTTCTTCCCTCACCAACAGCCGAAACGATGGTTGCGAAGTTGTCATCTGCAAGAACCATATCTGCAACGTTCTTAGTAACGTCGGTTCCTGTAATACCCATGCCGACACCAATGTCAGCCGACTTGATAGAAGGCGCATCATTAACGCCGTCGCCTGTCATAGCGGTAATAGCTCCATTAGCTTTCCATGCGTTTACAATACGTGTCTTATGCTCAGGCTGAACGCGTGCATATACGCCGTACTTCTTTACGAATTCGCATATCTCGTCATCTGAAATGTTATCCAGTTCTGCTCCTGTAATAGCCTCGGAAGCATCGGTAATAATACCGAGTTCCTTAGCGATTGCAACAGCAGTATCCTTATGGTCACCGGTTATCATAACAGCACGAATACCTGCAGAACGGCATTCCTCAATAGCAGCCTTAACCTCGGGACGAACGGGGTCTATCATGCCTGTAAGTCCAAGGAAAACTAGTTCTTGCTCAAGAAATTCTGGGGTGTTATCAGCAGGTTTTTCTGCCCAATCACGTTTTGCAGCAGCAAGAACACGCAGAGCCTTATCAGCCATAGCCTTATTTGCTGCCATTATTTCATCGCGCTTTTCAGCGGTCATGGGTTTGACTTCGTTTCCGTCAAGATAATATGCGCAACGAGCAAGAACCACATCAGGTCCGCCCTTTGTATACTGCACAAACGCGCCATCTACAGCGTGAACGGTAGACATCATCTTTCTTCCGGAATCAAACGGTGCTTCGTCTACACGGGGAGTTTTATTTTCAAGATCCTGCTTTTTAAGGCCAAGAGAACAAGCAAAGTTAACAAGAGCGCACTCGGTCGGCTCTCCTTCTGCCTCATCATTTTCGTTCAGGTTAGCGTCAGAGCAAAGCGCCATAGCCGTTGCAACAAGCTCAGCCTCACCAAGATGATCTACAACCGTCATCTTATTTTGAGTTAAAGTTCCGGTTTTATCCGAACAAATAACCTGGGTGCAACCAAGGGTCTCAACTGCAGTAAGTCTACGAATAACAGCATTACGCTGGCTCATCTTTGTAACGCCAATTGAAAGAACAACCGTTACAACAGTCGCAAGTCCCTCAGGAATAGCGGCAACAGCAAGAGATACCGCTACCATAAATGTTTCAAGAATAACCGAAAGTGTGTGACCCGCAACTGCAAGTTCACCACGTGCCATAAATAAATTGAATGCAAAAATAAAGATACAAATTCCAAGAACAAGCTTACTGAGAAGAGTTCCGAGCTCATCAAGTTTTCTCTGAAGAGGTGTCTGCTCCTCTGCGGTAGCAGCAAGAGCACCGGCAATCTTACCCATTTCAGTATCCATGCCGGTCGAGGTGATGACAGCCTTTCCGCGTCCGTAAACAACGGTTGAGCCCATGTAGCACATGTTCTTTCTGTCGCCGAGCGGAACATCGTCCTGTGCTTCACCGAGACCTATTGTCTCGAGTATTTTATTGACAGGAACGGACTCTCCCGTGAGCGCAGCCTCTTCTATTTTCAGACTCGCATTTTCAATAATTCTGCCATCTGCCGGAACTGCATCGCCGGCCTCAAGAAGAATTATGTCTCCTGGAACAAGCTCGTCGGAATGGAGAACTACCATTTTACCGTCACGTATTACCTTACATGTGGCGGCAGTCATAGTCTGTAAAGCTTCAATAGCAGCTTCCGCTTTGCTCTCCTGAATAACGCCGAGTATTGCATTGAGAAGAACTACGGCCAGAATGATTATTACCTCTGCCCACTCGTTTTCTCCGGCTATCATGCCCGTCAGCGCGCTTACACCTGCCGCTATCAACAATATGATAAGCATCGGGTCTTTAAGCTGTGCAAGAAAGCGCTGAAGCAAAGTAGGCTTTTCTCCCTCTTTAAGTTTATTTGGTCCGTATTTTTCAAAACGGATTTTAGCTTCTTCGGAAGAAAGACCTTCTGCACCGACCTGCAATTCTTGCAGAACCTCTTGTGCTGACTGAGTATAAATCTTTTTCATCTGCATTCTCCTAAATCTGTTAATTTTTTCACATTCTACTATAATACATTATTTTTAATTTTGATACAAGTCCAAAAAACAATTTTAACAAAAAATTCACGATATATTTTAATTGAAAACACCATCAATTTTCTTGCTTTTTATTTTGCTTTTAAAAAAAGAAAAGACTTTGCTTTAGGGTCGTACCCTAAAGGACAGTTCTTTCGCAGGAAAAGGCATAGCCCACACGGGCTATGCCTTTTCCTTTATTCAAGCGGATTTCAGCGGTTTATCACGCATTTCTTCCATTGCCAAAATTAGTTCTTCTTCAGTAGGAATGTTGATAATTCCGACTGCAGTGAAGTAAATATCGATTGGAACGTGCTTGTGGCCGTGTTCAT
>JAZONJ010000131.1:0-9140 GCA_045654425.1 Acutalibacteraceae bacterium | reverse complement strand
CCACTCTGCATCAGCCTCAAGACCATAGAGAAGGTCGAGGTTTCCGCTGTTATAATTAGCAACGGGGTCTACACCGTTTATAATATTGGTTACATATGAGCTTGAACGTGATGAGAAATAGAGTCCGTTCGGGATACAATGATAGTCAAGAAGGGCAGTAATAACGTTCTTGTAGCTTACAGGAGGATACTGATATACGGCAGCCATTTCACCGCCAAAGCCAATCCAACCCGAAGAAATATTGTGAATCACATCTTTATTAGCAGCAACAACAGGAGCCATCTGCTTGATATGAGCAATCATTGTCTCCTCGTCGGCGCACTCGCTTGCAACGTTATTTCTGAACTGCTGATAACCAATAACATTCTGCTGAAGGTATGCATTCTGAGTAAAGGTATTGTATGAGGGTCTGAAGTTTGCCTTTGCGCCTCTCTTTCCACAATATTTGAAGAAATAGTCAAGCGCGTTAAGTACCTCTGCGGGAAGCTCGTCCTCGTGAGCAAACTCGGTAAAGGTTAAATAAGCGTTGAAAAGATTGTTAACAATCGGGATTGTCTCAGATGTTCCGTCAGCATAGGTTACTGTTCTGGTGTAATACGTTTTTGTATTAACATCGCTGTAGCCAATCTTATACTGCTTAAAGTAGGTTGCGAGACGAGCATCCCATTCGGCAGTACTATCGCTGGCGAAAATTGTTCTGGGGTCGTGGTAAACGTGAATCTGAAGCGCCTCAAGATTTCCGTCAGAATCATATACGCGGCAACCGGCATTATCGTAATAGAAGAAGTTCTTAGCGGATGCATTACCCTCAACTCTTATATATCTTTCTACACCATCAATAGTAAAATTGCGGTCATACCAAGAGCCTGTATAGTTAACCTGCGCCTTCTGTGCATCGTTAAGGTAAACTACCTTTGTTAGTTCGCCGACAAACATATCGCTACGTTTAACCTCGTAAGTCATATAGTTAGAAACGAGATGAACAGCAGCTCTTGAATAGAAATCGTTAAGACTCTCTCCGCTTTCCTGAATCAATCTTTGCGAAAGAGTATAAGCTCCGTCGCTTGCAGTAACACGAGCCTGGACGTAATTATTGTGGGCATTAATCCAAGCCTTCAGCACTTCTACCGTAACAGTGTGAACTGCACCGCCCGAACCGTCTCCAAAAGGATATCTGTCATTGTGAGGGGTGTAGGGTATATTATAGTCGGTCTCGGTTGCGGGCTCTCTTTTTCCGCTTGCAATATCGCTGTCATAGATAGCGTTAGCCGAAACGTCGACCGTATAGTTTGTACCTGAAAGAAGCTCCGGTGTATAGCTTGGTGTGTCAGCTATTTTGAGAGGCTCCGAAGCAAAATATAAAACCATTTCCGAGCGATAGCCACGGTCGGGGTTTGATGACAAAATAGTTGTATCATCAGAGGCAAAATAAGTCAAAGGAGATACAGAAAAAGCGGCGCTGAGTACATTGTACTCAGCGTCGTTGAAATATGTGTTAAGGTAATTAGTTCTGAATTCAGCCTTAACCGTTTCGTTAGTTTCCTCAGCATTTGCTATTACAAGGTCTACAAGATTTGTAACAAGGTCGCCGTTGTAGTCGTCCGGTGCTGTAAATTCACCATTACGCATATTCTGTGCAACCTCACATCCGTTGACAAATGCAATACCAGGATTGGATTTTGTCCAATTAGTAACTTGCATCGGATATCCAAACACTAACGATGCACCTGTTTCAAAGGTGTTATTCATGATTATACTGAAATCCTTAGCAGTCGTAATGTCAGCAGTGCAACCCGCTTTGATTTCTGTAGAGCTCAATACGCCAACATCTGATTTATCTATATAAATATATCCGCTGGTGTTTGCAGGTATTGTCTTATAAGAACCGGAAAGTTCTACCCACTCATTAGAGCCATCAGCAAGGAAATCTACAGCTCCTATATAGCTTTGATCTCTATATTTAGAAGCAATAGTCTCAGATGTAGCCTCTGTTGTATCGGTAGCAGGAGTGTGTTTTACATATCCCGCATAGAAAGCAAAACCGATTTTCTTTTCAGATGCACTCTGGTTGCTAACGTAGAGCATTATACCGTCATTTGTTTCGGTATACCAGTTAGGAATGTTAAGATAAGTTCCGCGGTTAGCAGTTATTGTTCCGCCGTCCTTTGCAGTTAACTTCAGCATCGGGAATTTATCTATTGCGGTTGTGTTTGCAATAATTTCTGATGTGAAGATTGCATTAGCTTCATGATAAGCGGTGCCTGATTTAACCGTGCTGTTTAAATCGAAGCTGGTAATGTTGGTATTAGCATTTGAATAATAGCTCATCTCAACGACATTGCCGTTGCCTTTTTCAACAAGATCGGCGTTGCCGACAAACTCTGCTGCATCTCCGTAATTATTAACAAGTAATCTCTTTGTTACAAGGTCAACAAGTCTTCCTCCGTCGCCCTTAACTCTTGTTGTTGTTGCATTAAAAGACTTAACAGCAGTAATAGCGCTTACTTCAATAGGAGTTTCTAAACCGGTAGTATTATAACCGGTTGCGCCACCATCGATATGGCGATGCGGCTTAATGCCGACACGGACACTAGATACGTTAACTATTCCTGAACCCCAGTTGTTAATTAAGTTCTTCGGGATATA
Source organism: Acutalibacteraceae bacterium (assembly GCA_045654425.1). Taxonomy (GTDB): domain Bacteria; phylum Bacillota; class Clostridia; order Oscillospirales; family Acutalibacteraceae; genus SFWF01. The sequence goes on along the minus strand of JAZONJ010000131.1, from coordinate 6,494 downwards.
TATCCAACCGCTCCATTCCTTTACACCATCACTGACAAGAGCATAACTGGTGGTTGCCTGTTCTTCGCCCTTATAGTTAGTGAACTCCCAATCGGTCTTTGCCGACCAAGCTTTTTCACCATCTTTAATGCAATACCAAGGGAATTTAGAGAGGTTTGCTTCAATCTTTTCGGGTGTGTTTCCTAAGAAAGCGTTTGTATCAACACTTCTTTCGGTGGTACCGTCCATAACTGTAACTGATAACTGATGTGTCGAAACCTGGCCTTCTACCTGATTCAGTTTAGGAATCTTAACGTAGAACATAAAGCCGGAAATGCTTGAGAAAGCAACAGGTGTGGTGAAATCACCATAACCTGCGGCACTCTTATTTGTCGCGTTATCGTTTGTGACTCGCAAGTTAAACATATTTGTTCCGTTATTGCTGGTAATCAGAGAAGTTGAGGGAACAGAAGTTCTATAACCGTAGGCAGTGGTCGTATGATACAAGCTGAGGTTCGGAACAGTTGAACCTAACGTTGCATCAGTTGCAGTTGCGCTAAAGTAATTAAGAGACGCATAGTCAATAGTTTTGCCTGTAGCATAGTTATACTTTTCTCCACCGATAACTACACCGTCGGTAGCGGGCTTTGATGTTTCTCCGTCAACGCTCTTGACAATCATAGGAGCGCTCATTACAAGAGGATTCGCTTCGGTAGCATAGCCTAATTCCACTCTACCGTCCGAACAGAACACCTTGCTTGTGTCGTTTGTTATACCATTTACTTGTATATTGGTTAAATACGCCTTGGTGTCAGCCGAACCGTTAGCCGCTTCAAAGTCGTCCTTCTGGTCAAGCGAGCTATTGGGGATATAAAGGTATCCCTTAAATCCATAAGGAATCTTTACGCCATAAAACTGTCTGTCACCACTATCCAGATTGTCCGCAGACCAAACGCTGGACTTTTCAACCCAAGTAGCGCTTCCTGCTTCAAGCAAATACCAACCGCCACCGTACATATAGTCGTATGCAGCGGCATTTGTTCTGGTAACAGCGCCTGTTTCAGGGTCAGTTGTCTCGGTATAACCGTTCAAATAAACAGAGAAACGGAAATCGTCTGTTGAATATGAAGTAGGAGACTCGCTATCTGCATTGAATGTGTAATCAACCTTCTCTATAGCGGGAGTCTCAATATAAAACATAAAGCCTTGATGACCCTCTGTAGCTGTGGGTTCAAAGTTATATATCGGTTTGTCAACCGCTTTTTGTGCAACAACTCTAAAAAGACTCTGGAAGGGAAGCTTAGAGGTGTTTTTTACAATACTCGTTCCTTCGTGAGTCGTTACCGAAGCAGGTGTGCTTTCGATAGTTGCAGGTAAATTCATTTCATTTCCGAATGTGTCAACAAAATTCGGAATCACAACAGTATCGGCTAAACCTTCTGTTGCTTCGCCATCTGCAGAAACTGTGAACATCGATGCGGAAATTACCGATGTGAACAGAAGCACTGCAGATAAAATGATTGCAATTAGCTTTTTCATATGTTTTTTCTCCTTTACATGTGTAAAATAATGCTAAAGGGCTTTTATACATTATCGATTATACTACAACTTTTTCAAGATTTGTATACACAAAAACGGAAATTTCCTACACATTTGCGGAAAATTTTGCAAATTTGCACTTTTTGGTTGTGTATATTGCACAATATACCACAATATGTAGAGATGCCTTCTCTGCTAGAGAAGGCAGGGTGCAACGAACATTCCAATAACACCTATTATAATGCCTATTGCCGCGCCAACGACTACATCCTTTATGAAATGGACACCGAGAAGAACACGAAGAGCTCCCATAAGGACGGTTAGAGCCAAAAATATTATGCCAAGCGGAATATTGAGAGATAAAAGGGTAATTGATATTACGGCAATCGAGGTCAGGTGTCGACTCGGGAAAGATTTGCCTTTTGTGCTCTTGTCGATTGCCGGCAGGGTTTCATAAACCTCGTAAGGCCTTCTTTTATCGCAAACAACGCGAAGCATTGTGCAAAGATAAAGCGCCGCAATACAGGTGACCGCAGAGAGCAGAGCCTTTCCCGCGGAGGTATAAAGACAATATATGAGTGATGCAAAATATGCTAAGATTACCGAGATTTCAATTATTCTCTCTACCGCAACCATTGTTTTTCGGAGCGCTTTATGCTCGTAGAGATAGTTCATTACTTTGATATAGGTTTGTTTGTTCATTTTGTACTTCCTTGGTTTTAATGAATAATGAATATATTAAATTTTACAACACCGTGGCATTGTAAAAATACACCCTGAACCTTTCGTCAGGCATATCGAGAGATTGGGGCAATCCGGTAGGGGATATATATAATGTATAGGCGGAGGCATCTTTGCCGCCTTTTATTATATATGTATCGCCCTTTTTCTCAGCAACTTCAGACGCGGCCAATTCTGTAATCGTTTTATGTAAATCCTGCATTACCGATGAAAAAGGCATATTTGCAAGATTCGGTACAAACTCTATTCCCATATATTCCGCTTTTATCAGGTCTTTTCCGACCGTAACGACATAACCCGACAGTATTTCGGGTTCGCTAATTTTGAGGCAGAGGACTCCGTCCTCGGATATTTTACACTCTCCCTTATAATTCTCGTTGTAATATGTAATGTCTGCCGTAAATTCGATTCCGTAAATCTTTGGTTTTACAGCCGCTTTTGAAGAGCAGGCTGAAAGTGTCAGTAAAACGAGAATTATCGAGAGGATTTTTTTCATTATTTTACGCCTTCTTTATCTGATTTTAAACAGAGAAGGCAACCGGGCGATTATATCCCGAGGTAAAAGGGGAATTTCGCCAAGCGTCTCGGCGGCTTCGTCTGCCGCGTCACCGTGAAGCCTTACAGCCTTTAAAACGGCATCTTTAACCGAGTTTTCACGGGCTAAAAGGGCAAGCATTATCCCTGCGAGGACGTCTCCGCTGCCGCCTGTTGCCATTCCGGGATTTCCGCTCACGTTGACGAAAATTTCGCCGTCAGGAGAAGCAACAACCGTGTTCGCTCCCTTTAAAACAAGCCATACGCCATATTCTGTAGCAAAGCTCTTGGCTTTCCCGATTCGGTCAGACTCGATTTCGGCTACAGACCATCCCGAAAGCCTTGAAAACTCTTTCGGATGAGGTGTCAGAACAAGGGGAGCCTTCATCTGTTTAATAAATTCTATGTCCCGTGATACAGAATTTATTCCGTCAGCATCTATTATTACGGGAACTGCCGAAGAGATGGCCGTTTCACGCACCAATTCTGCTATATCCGAAGTTACTCCGAGTCCGCATCCGACAAGATACGCATTCGCAGTTTCCTGTTCCTTTTTTATGGTATCCAAAGCCGTTATTTTATAACGTCCGCCCTCACTTTCGCAGGGAATCAGAACCGATTCGGGCAGGGCAGTCGCCACAACGGGATAATTCTCTTCAACACAGGCGGTTTTCATTATTCCGACTCCGCTTCTGAGTGCTGCAAGCGAAGACATAACCGTAGCTCCCGACATTCCGTATGAACCTGTGAGCGAAAGCGCTGTTCCAAAAGTGCCTTTATGTGAGTTTTTATCACGCTTTTCGAAGGTTGGCTTCGGAATTGCCTCAGCCACTATCGGTAAGGTTGACATAATGTCGGAATTTATACCAATGGAAAGGATTTCGACCTTTCCACAGTAAGCGTTTGCGGGCGGTAAAATATGACAAGGCTTCATTGCCTCAAAGGTTAAGGAATAATCGGCTCTGAAACACACTCCTAGCAGTCGTCCCGTGTCACACTCAGCTCCGCTCGGTATATCGACAGCAAAGCGCACTGCATCGGTCTCGTTTGCGATTTCAATCAGCTTTGCCGATATGCCTTCAACATTTCTCGAAAGTCCCGTTCCGAAAAGGGCATCAACGATAATGTCTGCCTCAAAAACCGCGCGAAATCCCTCTTCTCCCATTAAAACGGTAACCGTTTCAGGTAATTTCGAAAACATAAGCGCGGCATCATCGGTTTTAGGAGTTTCTGTTATCACAACCGTAACCTTTGCGCCTTTTTCTGCAAGATTTTTGGCAATAACAAAACCGTCTCCTCCGTTGTTACCACAGCCGCAAAGAATTACGGCCGTTTTACCTACGGGAGAAACGGTCAAAGCTATATATTCTGCGGCGGCATTGCCTGCGTTATGCATAAGAAGGGTATAACTTACACCCGACTCATTGGCTGCCGCCTCTGCTTTTTTCATCGAATCCTTGGTAATGACTACCATTACTGAGCAATCCTCGGAACTGCCTTCTCGATTACTCCTCTCATTCTTTCATCGGGAGCAAAGACTATCATTACAAGACCCTCTTTTTTATTGGGTGCGATAAGATATTTTGCGATCGGGTCGTCAGCATCGCAAAGCATATAAACCTTTTTTACCGAATCTGACGGACGAACAGCAGGATTATACTTACCGTAACGCTCGGTTTTTGAGCAAGCAATCGAAACAATACGCTTTCTCGAAGAACGAGCCGTAATCTTATCAATATCGAGGTCGCCGTTTGTGAAAATGTATTCATATTCGATTGAAGTCATCATAACAAGCTTATACGCACCCCAGCAAACACCAAATCCGGCGAGAAAAGCAACCGGCATATAGCTCGTTAACATAAAGAAACCTGCAACGCAGAGAAGAAGTCCCGCTCCGAGTAAGGTTGCGACAACAATAGCGATTTCCTTTCCTGTGCGCTTAACTTTAATTATCTGTTCGAAAAAAGTATCCATTATTTTACTCCTTATTGGATTTATACAAAAGTATTATACATCAAACCTATAAGAAGTTGCAATATTAAGTTTCGAAAGTTTACCGTTTATTTATTTTTTGAGAACCTCAAAGGTTGGTAGCAGGGGAATATAAAGAATGGAAATTCCTGCAAAAATAAGTATTATGTAAACCAATTCCGAAGAGTTCGTAAACCCGAGAAGAAAATGGGATATAAGACCGCCCGTAACAGCTGTAAAAACAGGTAAAATCAACTGCTTTATTATACTCAATTTTGCTCCGCTTACCCTCATTAATTTTATAAGATTTAAAAGTGATGTAAAGATATTGCTCGCATACATTATTCCGATAAAACCCGTCATACCAAAGCGCGGTAAAAGGAGTAAAATGAGGGCTATTCTTCCGAGTGAATCGAAGAGAGAATGTTTAAATGTAACGAGCTGCTTGTCGAGAGATTTAAGTAAGGCATCCGACACCGAATCGATGTACATAAGCGGTACAAGTGGAGCTAATAATCTCACACATCCACCGACTGACGCATCGGAATAAATCAACTTTGCAAGAGGCTCAGCGGTAAAATAGAAACCAACAGCAAACGGTATTGAAGCGACAAAAGTGAGCGATATGCTCCGCTCTGCCGCATACCTGATTCTACCCCTGTGTCCCGCTGCCGAAGCCTCGCTCATTTCAGGCACCAAAAGGCTTGTTACCGAGGATAAAAGACCGGCAGGGAAGAGTAACAACGGCAGCGCCATTCCCTTTATCATACCGAATGATGCAAGAGCGTTTTCGTTTGAGAGCCCAAACCTTACAAGGTTCATCGGAACGATTATATTTTCAATCGTGCGAAGCAAAGAGTTGAGATATCTGCCACCTGCGATAGGTGAAACTATTCTTAGGAGAGTCGGGGTTATTTTGTAGGGCGGTCGAAGTCTTCCTTTAAGCGAAAGAATCTTTTTTCGGTCGGCAAGATACACCGCCGAAAGATAAAAACAAGAAGAAAATTCGGCTACAGCGTCACCGAGCAAAACTGCCGCGCAGCCCGAGGTTATATCGGTCTCAAAATTCGTAAACCAAAAGAAAATAAAGCCGACTCTGACCGCTTGTTCGATACACTGAGAAAAGGAATTTGCAGGCGCTTTTTTACGCGCAAAAAAATAGCCTTTTAAGACGGCGGATATTGCCATAAACGGCAAAGAAAAACACATTATTCTAAGGGATTCTGTTGCTCTTTCGTCAGATATTATGTAAACCGATATAGGTTCTGCCGATAAATATACCACGAGACCTGAACCTGCCGCTGCAAAAAGAGTCAAAAAAATGCTTTTGCGCACTATAAGCGAAACTCCGCTCCGTCGTCCAAGGGTCATTTCTTCACTTATAAGACGAGTTACGGCGAGTCCTACACCCGATGAGGCGAAAACCGAAACAAGCGTGTAAATCGAAAATATCTGCTGATAAAGGCCCATTCCTTCGGCGCCTACCGCAGTTGCAAGCCAAACCCTGAATATCATTCCGACCATTCTGAGAAGCAAACTTGTCGCAGTTAGAATGGCAGCGTTTTTTATAAATATAACTTTTCCTTTTCCCATCAAATTACCTCCGCAGTTGCTATGCAGATAATTATATGCAAAAAGAAATCTATTTAGAATTTACCGAATGTTTCACGTGAAACAAAAAGACTCTGCAAATTGCAGAGTCTTTAACAACATTACTGTTTGAGCTTTTC
>JAZONJ010000130.1:0-2735 GCA_045654425.1 Acutalibacteraceae bacterium | reverse complement strand
AGCTCGTTTATATTCTTCCCCACCCTAACTGCTCCGAGCGGTGTCAGAAATATCAGGTGGGAGGCACAAAGCACTCATCCGGACTGTATTCGCTGGACGGAAGCAGCGGAGTGACCGAGGACGGAATCAAGTACCTTCCCTTAGAGTTTGCTACGAACAACCCGGACGATCTCTACACTACAAGGGCGGGCAAAACCTATCAAAACGGATGTCTGACCGGCTTTAACTGCCGTCATAAGCTCGGTGATTATATCCCCGGGGTAAAGCCGGAGCCGATACCAGATGAGGTTATTGAAAGGCGAAGAAATATCGAGCAAAAGCAACGAGAATACGAGCGTGAGATAAGAAAATATAAAAAAGCGGCTGTTGCATTACAAGATATAGACCCAAAACGCGCAAAGAAACACCGCGAAATAGCAAAGGCGAAGGATGAAGAATATCGCATTTTCTCTCACAAAAGCGGTGTAGCGTATTATCCCGACCGTACATTCCTGCATGACGGTGATGTTGACATTAACGAAAGGACGTGATATAATATGAATGACGAAACGGTAAAAGAGTGGATAACCGTCAACGGAAACCATATCCCAATACATGAAGGTGAAACGAAGCAAGAAGCGGTAGAGGCTTTTTTACACGACAAACGTAAAAAGGGCTTTATTGAAATCAAGCCTCGGATGGTACTCAATTTTTCTAATGTAACAAAGAAAGAATGGTCTAAATGGTATTCTGCACTCGGGGAAATTAACCGTGGAATGTGGTATCCTCACTCAAACGGAGCATTTGCTATACAAATAGGTAAAAAGGTGTTTATGACTTCCGGAACTTATGAAAGTCCTGTGTTGGATAAAATTTACGAATTTAATTCCACACGAACAGCGGAATTATTCATTGAGAGGATATATAAAAAATGAGCGAAAAGAAATTAATTGAAGCGATGGATTCTTTTATAACCGCCTGGCGTAAAAAAGGATTTCACGAACAGGCTTTAATGCCTTTAGGCACTTTAGCTGGAAGTAAGGAAGGTATAAAGCGATTTGGTAATGAAACAAATGCTTTTAATGTTCTTGCCTCACTTGTAAAAAACAACAACGATGAACAATTCGTTATTGATGAATTTTATAAAATGATTTGTGAAGCAGAAACATAATAACACAACTAAATTATTCTAAGGCGCGCACAGCGACCCACAGGGCAACGCAGTGCGAGCCTTTTTATATTCCCCTTAGTGCAGGGGTAAGCACCTCGCGGAGCGAAACGGATAACCGAAAACGGTCACAGACCAAGTATCGGCAATGAAGTCAGCAGAAGCGAGAAAATTATGTTGCAACAAAAAAAACAAAAAAAGAAAGGACAAAAAGAATATGGGTCTTTTTGGAAAAAAGAAACTGACCGTAGAGGAAATACTCGAAGGTCTTGCCGAGCTCTCTCCCGAGGAAAAGGAGCAGGTGCAGGCACATCTGCAGACTCCCCCCGCTGCCGAAGAACAAAGCGAGGTACCGCCGGAGGATACAGCCCCCGCCACCGAGGAAGCTTCCGCAAAGGAGACTGACACAGAAACGGGTGATGCAGAGGCTCCTGCCGAGACCCCCGAGGCGGCTGAGGAAGCTTCGGAAGAAACCGCCCCCGACACGCAGGATGAGGCACCCGAAAACTCCACCGAGGTGGCAGAGCGCGGTGTATAAGGAAACACGCGAGATCGACGATGCGGAGATCCGCATTCTTAAGCTATGCAAAACCGCGGCCGAAATGCGTTACAGTAAAGAGCGTTTCAAGCGCGAAATAGACGGCATAATAAACGAAACCTGCGCCACGATGCGTAGCGATGATCTGAAGAAAAGAACACGCGAAGCCTTACGCATATACGCGCAGAAGTGCTTTGTAAAAGAACTAAAGCTAATCGAAAATGCCGTCCTTTATTATGCAATACTCACAATCGGCGCACGGCAAGGCCGCCGCGATGCCATAAAAGAAAAACAAGGCTTTGAAAAAAGCACGTCCAAGAGTTTTCGACTTTCCCCGGGATTTCTCGATAGGCTTAATAAAGAACTGCCGGACACCGCGTACCCCTCAAGGCTTCCGCTGGATGAATATCACAAAACCTATATGGAGCGAATAAAAAGGCTCACAACCGAGCTTGTTGAAAGCGGGGCTAAAGAGGACTATACCACGAACGTTTCACTGCGAAACATAGCGGAAATGACGGTTCGGTACGAGAATCAGCTGGAAATGATCGAGAAGAAACGGAGAAACGGAACGAAGCTCGTTTATATTCTTCCCCACCCTAACTGCTCCGAGCGGTGTCAGAAATATCAGGTGGGAGGCACAAAGCACTCATCCGGACTGTATTCGCTGGACGGAAGCAGCGGAGTGACCGAGGAAGGAATCAAGTACCTTCCCTTAGAGTTTGCTACGAACAACCCGGACGATCTCTACACTACAAAGGCGGGTAAAACCTATCAAAACGGATGTCTGACCGGCTTTAACTGCCGTCATAAGCTCGGTGATTATATCCCCGGGGTAAAGCCGGATCCGATACCAGATGAGGTAATTGAAAGGCGAAGAAATATCGAGCAAAAGCAACGCGAATACGAGCGTGATATACGAAAGTATACGAAAGCCGCCATCGTTACTCGCGAAATAAATCCAAAACAATCAAGAATGTTCAAAGATGCTGCACTCGAAAAAACTGAAAAATACAAAGAGTTTTCTCGAAAAAACGGGGTTGCTTTTTT
>JAZONJ010000129.1:0-3609 GCA_045654425.1 Acutalibacteraceae bacterium | reverse complement strand
CTCTCGACCTTCTCGATAAATGAGAGCATATCGCCCATTCCGAGAATTCTCGATGCCATTCGGTCGGGGTGGAACTCATCAAGGTCGTCAAGTTTTTCGCCGACACCCGTGAACATAATCGGGTTTCCTGTAACCGCTCTGACCGAAAGCGCCGCACCACCTCTGGTGTCACCGTCAAGCTTTGTGAGGATAACGCCGTCGATAGGCAGTTGCTCATTAAAGGATTTCGCGATATTTACCGAGTCCTGACCGACCATCGAGTCGATAACAAGAAGAATGTTATTGACTGTAACAGCCTTTGTGATTCGAGTAAGCTCGGCCATCAGTTCTTCGTCGATATGAAGACGACCCGCGGTATCTAAAATAAGAAAATCGTGTCCGTAATCTCTGGCGTATTTTACAGCCTCGACTACGGTCTTTTCGGGTCTTTCGGTACCCTTTTCAAAAACAGGAACAGAAATCTGTTCTCCGAGAACTTTAAGCTGGTCGATAGCGGCAGGTCTGTAAATATCTCCCGCAACCATCATCGGTCTGTGACCGTTTTTCTTAAGGAATTTCGCAAGCTTTGCAGCGTGGGTTGTTTTACCCGAACCCTGAAGACCGCACATCATAATAATGGTCGGAATCTTGTCAGAGGTTTTGAGTCGAACCTGCTCACTACCCATAAGAGCGGTCAGTTCATCGCGGACGATTTTAACGACCATTTGAGCAGGAGTAAGGCTTTCCATAACCTTTTCGCCGATGCACTTTTCAGCGACAGAGTTTGTAAAATCCTTAGCGACCTTATAGTTTACGTCGGCTTCAAGAAGAGCGAGTCTGACTTCGCGCATTGCGTCCTTAACGTCTTGTTCGCGAAGTTTTCCCTTTGAGCGCAGGCGTTTGAACACGCCGGTCAGTTTATCCGAAAGACTTTCAAATGCCATACTCTCACTCCTTAAATATTTTCTATGATTTCTGCAAGCTGTGTTATATCGGTTTTACCACTTTTAAAACCCTCAAAAGCGGTCTTTAAAGCGTCGGTTTTCTTCTCGAACCCGAGTTTTTCCTCAAGTTCATAAAGAGCCGCTTCGCTCCTCTTTACAAAATCGGAAGCGCCCTGACGAGTCATCCCCTCGTTTTCGGCAATCTCCGCGAGTGTTAAATCGCAGTTATAATATCCGTCGAGGATTCGTTTTTGTTTATCCGAAAGAGCTTCGCCATAGCGTTCAAGCAGCTTTGAAACCTCAAAATTTACCGCCAAAACGCTCACTTCCTTTGTAAAGAAATTTACTTGCGTGGTATATAATAACATACATTACACCACTTGTCAAGTGTTTTTCTTGACAAACGATAAAAGGGCATTTTTCCGCAAACTCATAAACTTTTTATTGAAAATATTTTTATTATATATTATAATATACTAAATATTTATGCGTGGAGGGAAAATATGTTTAAAAGAGTTATCTCGGTTCTGCTCGTTCTTTTAATGATATTCTCGCTTGTCGGCTGCGGTGAGAGCTATATGGATGCTTATATTTATTTTGAGATGGAAAATATTCCCTCTACCCTTGACCCTCAGCTTGTATCAACCAGAGAAGAATATGTTATCACACGCTCAATTTTCGATACCCTTCTCCGCTATAATGACGAGGGCACTCTTCGCCCCTCTGCCGCTTCTTCTTTTGAGAAAAACGGTCTTACATACAAATTTACTATCAGCGATGATGCATATTGGAAAAACGGAGACAAACTCACGGCTTATGACTTTGAATTCGGCTTTAAAAGAGCGCTCGACCCTGAAACCAATGCTCCTGCCGCCGCAACCCTTTCTTCTGTAGTGTCGGCTGTGGCTGAAAATGACAAAGTTTTTACCGTTACCCTGTCTTTCGACGACCCCGACTTTTTGAACACTTTGACACTCCCTGTTACAATGCCTTGTAATGAGGAGTTTTTCGAGAATTCAAAGGGCAGATATTGCAGAGAAATTGATTACACTCCTGCTTGCGGCTCTTATTATATCAGAAAATGGCAAACCGAGGACAAGTTCCTTATTCGTCTTGCAAAATTTCTCGATTACAAGGGCGAATTTGAGGCAAGAAGCATGCGTGTTTATTACACCGTGGACAAGCGTGATAATGTCGAAATGCTGAAAGAGGAAGATACCGACATTTCTTTCATTCCGTCTGCCGACCTTAAAAAAGCCGAAAGCGAAACCCTAAAGGTTTCCTCTTCAGAGGTCAAGACATATATGCTTTTCCTTTCTCCCGATATGAACGAGGATGTCCGCGGCGCTCTTCATAAATCGGTCAAGATTGCTCCGAACGCGCTGACCGGTTTCCCGAGCTCAACCGCTGCCAAAAACATCGCTCCGTCGGTTATCAGTAACGACCTTCCGAACTTTGCGGCAGATTTCCCTTATGATGTTGCAACCTCTATCAGCCTTTATACAAACGCCGTTTTAGAAGACTCGTCTTTATCGCTTCTCGGCGGAAATCTTAAATGCTACTCGGATGAAGCCGCCCTTACGGTTGCAAGAAGCGTTGTTGCCCATTGGCAGCAGAATCTCGGCGCATTTATGAATATCGAAGAGGTTTCCTCTCTTGATTCCCTCATCTCAGACTATAAAAGCGGAAATTATACCGCAATAATTCTTCCTCTCACGGCTGATATTTCCCACAGCGGTACATATCTTTCTCAGTTCAAAACCGAAGCCGCCTCTCTTTCGGCTCTTCAGACCGAGCTTGGAGAAAATGCTCTCGGTACTCCCCTTTTCAATCAGTCGGTTTATATTTCGGCGACAAATCTTATTACTAATTTTGAAGCCATAATCCACGGCGGAATTCCTGATGTTGCTCTTGCAATAAAAGAGGAATAAATATTATTAAATAAATTATACTTTAAAGGTTGACACCACGGTTTCTTTGTGTTATAATCCCGTGTGGTAAATCTTTAAAGACGATACAGAGATATCGGCAAGATTTAGGATATGTGATGTTTTGGTGCCTTTTCGGGTATCATGTCTTCTTGTATGCAAAAGTCTTGCCGCAACGGTTAAGACTTTTTTTGATTTTTAAAGGAGAAAAACAATGACTCACGAGATGAAAATAAACACTATATCTTCGATGCAAGAAGCCCCCTTTGTTTCGTCATTTCTCGAGACTTATGGCACAAGTGTTTATAATTCTCCCAAATATGTTTTATTACCCGGTTTTTGCGATGTGCATGTGCATTTTCGTGAGCCGGGTTTTTGTTATAAAGAAACGGTAGAGACAGGGTCTCGTGCGGCGGCTCACGGTGGATATACTGCCGTATGCACAATGCCTAACCTGAACCCCGTTCCCGACAGCCGCGAACATCTTGAGCTTCAGCTCGATGCAATAAAGAAAGATGCCGTAATCAAGGTTTTCCCCTATGCCGCAATAACTGTCGGTGAAATGGGAGAAAAGCTCTCGGATATGGAAGGCATGGCAAATGACTGCATCGCCTTTTCTGATGACGGACGCGGCGTGCAGAGTGACGACATGATGCGTGAGGCTATGCTTAAAGCCAAGGCTCTCGGCAAAATGATTGTTGCCCACTGCGAAGTAAACGAGTTGCTAAAAGGCGGATATATTCACGACGGCGAATATG
>JAZONJ010000128.1:0-7404 GCA_045654425.1 Acutalibacteraceae bacterium | reverse complement strand
ATGCTTACCGGCTACTGTGCAGGTTGGTCTTTGAAGCAGCTTATTCAGGAGGGTCTTGGCGGTGTTACGGGCAAGATCACCTCTTCCCCCGCAGCTCACCTTTCCACACTCTGCAACCAGATGGTAAACTTCCTCGGAATCATGCAGAATGAGAGGGCAGGCGCGCAGGCATTCTCCTCCTTCGATACATATCTCGCTCCCTTCGTTAAGGTTGATAACCTTTCCTATAAGGAAGTTAAGCAGTGCATCCAGTCCTTCATCTATGGCGTAAATACTCCCTCCAGATGGGGCACTCAGTCTCCCTTTACAAATATCACCCTTGACTGGACAGTTCCCAACGACCTTGCAGAGCTTAACTGCATCGTAGGCGGTAAGGAAATGGACTTCAAGTATAAGGATTGTAAGGCAGAGATGGACATGGTCAATAAGGCATTCATCGAAATTATGAACGAACGCGACGCACACGGCCGCGGCTTCCAGTATCCTATCCCCACATATTCCATTACAAGCGATTTTGACTGGTCTGAAACCGAGAACAACAAGCTTCTCTTTGAAATGACAGCAAAATACGCAACACCTTATTTCTCCAACTACATCAACTCCGACATGGAGCCCTCCGATGTTCGTTCGATGTGCTGCCGTCTCCGTCTTGACCTCAGAGAGCTTCGTAAGAAGTCCGGCGGTTTCTTCGGCAGTGGTGAAAGCACAGGTTCAATCGGTGTTGTAACCATCAATATGCCCAGAATCGCATATCTTTCCGACAGTGAGGAAGAGTTCTACCACCGCCTTGACAAGATGATGGATATCTCCGCACGTTCACTTAAGATTAAGAGAACTATCATCACTAAACTTCTTGAAGAGGGTCTCTATCCCTATACAAAGCGTTATCTCGGTACATTCAATAACCACTTCTCAACAATCGGTCTTGTCGGTATGAACGAGGCTTGCCTTAACGCAAAGTGGATCGGTAAAGATCTCACAGACGAGCAGGCACAGAAGTTTACTCAGGATGTTCTCAATCATATGCGAGAGCGCCTTTCCGACTATCAGGAACAGTACAGCGACCTGTACAACCTTGAGGCAACACCTGCTGAGTCAACTTCCTACCGTCTTGCAAAGCACGATATTTCCCGTTATCCCGAAATCCACACAGCAAACGAAAACGGCACACCTTACTATACCAACAGCTCACATCTTCCCGTTGGCTATACATCTGATATTTTCGACGCTCTTGAAATCCAGGATGAGCTTCAGACGCTTTACACATCGGGTACTGTTTTCCACGCATTCCTTGGCGAAAAGCTTCCCGATTGGAAGGCTGCAGCTTCTCTTGTCCGCAAGATTGCCGAAAACCACAAGCTTCCTTACTACACAATGTCACCCACATATTCCGTATGTAAGAACCACGGCTATATAGCAGGTGAGATTTATGAGTGTCCCGAGTGCGGCGAAAAGACAGAGGTTTACAGCCGTATTACAGGTTACTACCGTCCCGTTCAGAACTGGAACGACGGTAAGAGCCAGGAATTCAAAGACAGAAAGCTCTACGATATTGCAACCTCCAAGATTAAGAAGAAGGCTGTTGTTGAAGCTGAACAGGCTACGGAAGAGGTTTGCTCTTGTGCTGGTGATGCACAGCAGGTGCTTCTCTTCACAACAAAGACCTGTCCCAACTGTAAGCTTGCAAAGAAGACACTCGATGATGCGGGAATTGCTTACACAGTAGTTGATGCAGAGGAAGAGGTTGAGCTTACAAAGCAGTTCAATATTTCTCAGGCACCTACACTTATTGTTATCGATGGCGACGATGCTCAGAAGTTTATAAACGCTTCCAATATCAAGCGCTTTGCAGAGAGCAACAAATAAAATAATTAAAATCGGGCAGAATGTATGAAAATTACACTCTGTCCGTATTTACAGGAGAACATGATGAATTACGATATTGTTATAATCGGCGCAGGCACAGCGGGACTTACTGCCGCTATTTATGCCGCCAGAGCAGGAAAAAAGGTGCTTATTCTCGAGAATGAGGGCATCGGCGGTCAGATTGCAACCTCGCCCAAAGTTGAAAATTACCCCGGTTTTTCCGAGATTAGCGGCATGGAGTTTTCGGACAGACTTTATGAGCAAGCTTCCGCGCTTGGCGTTGAGCTTGAACTAGACAGAGCAGAAAAAATAACTGATAACGGTAATAGCAAAACCGTTAAGACAGAATACGGCGAATTTACCTGTAATGCAGTTATAATTGCAACAGGTGTTAAGCACAGACATCTCGGCATTGATGCAGAGGAAAAATACATGGGCAGGGGAGTATCCTACTGCGCAGTATGTGACGGTGCTTTTTATAAGGGCAAGGACGTTGCGGTTGTCGGTGGTGGAAATTCTGCCGTTCAGAGCGCAATTATGCTCGCTAATATCTGCAACAAGGTTTATCTTATTCACCGCAGAGATGAATTCCGTTGTGAAAAAAAGCTGAGCGATGAAGTGAGAGCAATTGAAAATATTGAACTTGTCCTGAATTCAACAGTAAAAGACCTTCAGGGTGACGGAAAGCTTGCTATAGTAATCACAGAAACCAATTCAGGCGAAACAAGGGAAATAAACGTAGAAGGTTTATTTGTTCTTGTTGGTCAGATTCCGGAAAACGGTGTCTTTGCCGATATAATTGCACTGGATGAATCGGGCTATATCGTTGCAGGCGAGGATTGCAAAACAAATGTTGATGGTATCTTTGCGGCAGGTGATTGCCGCACAAAGGCTATCCGTCAGCTTACAACAGCAGCAGCAGACGGCTCAGTTTCTGCACTTGCTGCCTGTAATATATAAAATCATTTACACCTTCGTTTATCACACTCACACATTTTTTCGCATATAATGGGGAAAACAAATGCGGAGTGATTTTATGATAAACGAAGGTGCTGTGTTTTTTCTTGCTGCAAATTCGGCACAGGGTTTCTTTTCGCTGTTCAATGAATTGTATATTCCCGATGAAGGCTGGAAAGCATACATTATTAAAGGTGGTCCGGGTACAGGCAAATCTGGTCTGATGCGAAAGGTTGCAAAAGCAGCAGAGGACAGGGGATTTACAGTTGAAAAAATTATTTGTTCCAGCGACCCCGAGTCACTTGATGCAATTATAATACCTCAAAAGAAGATATGCTTTGCTGACGGAACCGCACCCCACGTTATGGAAGCAAAATATCCAGGGGCGGTAGAGGAAATAATAAATCTTGGTCTATTCTGGAACAGTAAAGAACTTGAAAAAAACAGGGAACATATAATAACCCTGACAAACTGCAACAAGGCTTTGCACGCAAAAAGCGCACGGTATGTCAGTGCGTGTTATCAATCGGTGGCAGACAGCTTTAATATTATGAAATCAGCTATTGATTATAAAAAAATAGAAAACTTTGCTTCTCGGTTTATTGTTCGTAACTGCAAATGCTCAAACCAACTTGGAACTCAGAAAAACCGCCTTTTAAACGGAATTACTCCCAAGGGATACGTAACGCTTTTCGATACGGTAAAATATTTCTGCGATCGTATTTATGCCGTTAACGATGAAGATACCTATGTTTCCTCTGTTCTTATGGGAAGTTTTCGCCGCTGTGCCGTTTCGAACGGTATTGACGTAATTTCTTGTCTTAATCCGCTGTCGCCAGAAGGAAATCCGCTGCACATTATATTGCCCGAAGAACGAATCGGATTTTTTACAAGTAATTCAGTTCAGAATTTTAAAGGTATTGCTTTTAAAAAAATTAACACAAGCCGTTTTGTAAATAAAGATATAATATCAGCACATAAACAAAGGCTTGCTTTTAACCGTAAGATTTCCTTCGAAATGCTATCGGAAGCGCTTAAACTGCTTGAAAAAGCCAAAAAGGTACACGATGACCTCGAAGCAGATTATATTAAGGCTATGAACTTTGATGAACTTAATAAATACACCGATAATTTAATTGAAAATATAATATGATAAAAACACCCTTGCATAAATAGCAAGGGTGTTAAAAATTAGTTTAAATTAAGCCACTTTATTGATCCTTTTAGACTCTCAACAGTTTTTGTTTCGATTAATGTTGACATACCGAAACGCGGCACGTCATTATCTTCATTTTCTGTTGTATGAAGTTAACTGAAAATCCTTGATTTCTACCGTGCAGTCGTAATTTCCGTGAATTTCAAAGCCGATATTTGTACCGCCGATGTAAAAATCATCTTCGCTTACTTCATAACCGAAGGTGTTGGATTTATTTGCTTCTTTAATTGCTTTCGCTATGTGTGGAGTCAAGTCAAGCTCAACATGTACCCATTCAGCGCTTACGTAGGGTACACCGTTTCGGAAAAGTGATTTATTCTTACTTCCAAATGTATCTTTGGTAGAAACGCTGTAAATCATTTTCTGACTTGCTTCATCAAGTGCCCAGTATGTATCCTGATATCCTCTGTCATCAAATAGGTTTACACCGAACCAGATAAACTCTTTATGGGAAATACCGTTAAGATAAAAATAAGCCAGATATTGTGCGGCGTTTATACCTTCGGTGTTGGTTGTAGCTTTAAAATCAGTTATCCTGATATCAAGCGAAAGAATAATTCTGTCCGCAGAACAGTTGTAAAAAGATTTATCCTTATCGGATAATGAATTGTAATCACAAAGAGGGGACTGTTCAAGCAGTAAATGCGGCCAGTTTTCAGCACCAGCTGCTTCACCTTTGTATACGGTTGCTGCGTTAAGGCGCATTGAAACAGACTTCTCAGCAGGGTTATAAGTTACTGTTTTTGTCAGCCCATCGGTAAGCGTATATTTGTCGCTATCTGTTCTTTCTTCCCAGAGACACGGACCGGAATTCCATTGAGCTATCATCCATGAAGGAGATTTCTCGCTATCGTTATAAACAAAATTACCGAGAGCTACACCGCTGTTGTTAACTGTCTGCTGCGACATAATGGTAAAACCGTTTTCAAAAGAGGGGTCAGCAAACAATGTTTGTGATTCGTAACCTTTAAACTGTATGCCGAAAACGTTGCTAACCCACAAAAGAAGCATAAAAATAAAAGATAATAATTTATCTATCATATCTTTTTCTCCTTAACTTTCTGCTACAAGCTCCTTCATAGAGTACATACCAGGTGTTTTACCATTAAGGAAAATTGCGGCATTGATTGAACCGGTAGCAAAAATCGACTTTGAACGAGCGGAGTGGGAAACGGTAATAATTTCGTCATTACCGGCGAAAATAACCTCGTGCTCGCCGACAATAGTACCGCCTCTTATAGCGTGAATACCGATTTCATTCTTGCTTCTTTTTTCACGCTTTGCATGGCGGTTATATTCGTAAGTGGGTTTATATTCGAGACCCTTGCTGACGCTGTCGGCAAGCATAAGTGCAGTACCACTGGGCGCATCAATCTTCTTATTGTGGTGTGCTTCTACAATTTCAATATCAAAGCTACCGCCGAGAACGCTTGCGGCTTTTTTTACAAGCTCACTTACAAGTGATACACCTATTGACATGTTTGCACTGAAGAATATCGGAATCTGCGATGAAGCAAGCTGAAGAGAATTAATTTGCTCCTCGCTCAAGCCTGTTGTTGCAATAACGGCTGGAGTTTTGGTTTTAAGTGCGTATTTAAGTACGCCTGAAAGGGCGGAAGGATGAGAAAAATCAATAATAACATCACATTCAACATTTATATCGTCTGCGTTACCAAAAATCGGAAAAACACCGTTAGGTGCGGTGTTTACATCGAGACCGGCAACAATCGTACAGTCTTCTCTTTCCTCGACACACTTGGCAATAACTTTACCCATAGTGCCGTTACAGCCGCTTAAAAGAATTTTAATCATAAATAATCATTCCTTGTATTGAAATATAGCCGGCTCATATTCTGAACCGGCTGAAATATTTTGTTTACTTTATGAGACCGTGACGGTTAAGAGTAGCGCGGAGCTTTTCTCTTGCTGCGGCGCTCATCGGTGCGAGAGGCATACGGACATCGCCGACGTTCCAGCCTATCATATTCATTGCTTCCTTTACGGGAATGGGGTTAACGTCAACGAACAAATCGTTGCAAAGGTCAAGGTATTCAAGCTGAAGCTTGCGGCTTTCCTCAAACTTGCCTTCGAGGTAGAGTGTGGGGATATCGTGAGCAACCTTGGGGCAGACATTGGAAAGAACAGAAATAACGCCCTTTCCGCCGAGAGACATAATAGCAGTAACCTGATCATCGTTACCTGAGTAGATGTCAAGGTTGTCGCCGCAAAGAGCAGCAATCTGAGCGATTGCGGAAATATCACCGCTTGCTTCCTTGGTAGCAACAATGTTGCTCATTTTGGAAAGCTCGTAATAGGTTTCAGGCTTGATTGTCATACCTGTTCTGGAAGGAACGTTGTAAAGAACAATCGGTGTGCTGACGCGGTCATTTATATACTCATACTGCTTTATAAGACCTGCCTGAGAAGTCTTATTGTAATAAGGTGTAACCATAAGAAGACCGTCAACACCGCTTTTTTCTGCTTCGTTTGAAAGTTTAACAGCGTAATCGGTATCGTTACTGCCTGTACCTGCGATAACGGGAATACGCTTTGCTGTGTGCTTAACTGCAAAATCGATTGTTTCGGCGTGCTCCTCGTGTGTGAGGGTTGAGCCTTCGCCGGTTGTACCACAGATTACGATACAGTCTGTACCGTTTTCAATCTGGTCATCAATAATTCGACCGAGTTCAACGAAATTGACTTTATTATCTTCGGTAAAGGGTGTGATGATGGCAACACCGGCACCGGTGAAAATTGTCTTTTTCATAGTGTGAGATTCCTCCTAAAATCAGTCCATATAACCCTGTGCACAAAGAAGCTCAGCAAGAAGAACTGCACCGCCTGCTGCACCTCTGAGAGTGTTGTGGGAAAGACATACAAACTTATAATCGTACTGTGTATCCTCACGAAGACGGCCGATGGAAACTGCCATACCGCCTTCAAGATCACGCTGAAGCTTTGTCTGAGGCATATTGTCCTCGGTGAAATAGTGAAGGAACTTCTTGGGGGCGGAGGGAAGCTCAAGCTCCTGTGCTCTGCCGGCGTAATTGCTCCATACATTGATTATTTCTTCCTTAGAGGGCTTCTTGCCGTCTTCGAATCTCATAAATACTGCACCCATATGTCCGTCGGAAACGGGAACTCTGATGCACTGAGCGGTGAAAGCAGGGGATGCAGCGTTTACGATTACGCCGTCTTCAACCTTACCCCAGATTTTAAGGGGCTCTTTTTCACTCTTCTCTTCTTCTCCGCCGATGAAGGGGATTACGTTGTCAACCATTTCAGGCCATGATTCAAAGGTTTTACCTGCACCTGAGATAGCCTGGTAAGTGCAGACGAGAACCTCCTTGACACCGAATTCCTTG
>JAZONJ010000127.1:0-13953 GCA_045654425.1 Acutalibacteraceae bacterium | reverse complement strand
ATTCCTCTAAGACGAGCAATAATAATATTACGAGGATATATTAAACGAATCAAAGAAATTCTAGGTTTTTAAATTAAATTTTTCCATAAAAACACTGTAAAACGTGTATTTTACCCGACTTTTAGTGTTTTTTTAATAAATTTTAAATTAATGTTAATTTCCTAACAATAACTCTTGATTTTATTTGCATTTACGGTTATAATGTATTTGGTGTAAATTGGCTTTAAAAAAACAATGCCAAAAGATATTGTCACAAGAAGGAGAATTTATAATGACAAACAACGCTACTGTATTAAAATGGCTTGAGGAAATGAAAGAACTTCTTTCCCCTGACAAAACCGTTTGGATTGACGGCAGCGATGAGCAGCGCGCAGAGCTTCAGAAGGAAGCTGTAAAGCTTGGTGAGCTTTTCGAGCTCAATCAGGAAAAGCTTCCCGGTTGCTACCTCCACCGTACAAACCCCAACGACGTTGCACGTGTAGAGGACAGAACCTTTATCTGTACTGCTGATAAAGAGACTGCAGGTCCTACCAACAACTGGTGCGATCCCAAAGAGATGTATGACAAGCTTTACAAGATTGCAAGAGGCAGCTACAAGGGACGTACTATGTACGTAATTCCTTATTCTATGGGCCCCATCGGCTCACCCCTTGCAAAGATCGGTATTGAGATTACAGACTCTGTTTACGTAGTTCTCAATATGCTTATCATGACTCGTGTATCTTCCAAGGTGCTTGAGGTTCTCGGCGATTCTAACGACTGGGTTCGCGGACTTCATTCACGTTGCGACATCGACCCTGAGAACCGTTATATCTGCCACTTCCCTGAGGATAACACTATTATCTCTGTAAACTCAGGTTACGGCGGAAACGTTCTTCTCGGTAAAAAGTGCTTCGCTCTCCGTATTGCTTCCTTCCAGGGTTGGAAAGAGGGCTGGATGGCTGAGCATATGCTTATCCTTGGACTCCAGAATCCCAAGGGTGAGGTTAAGTACATTGCAGCCGCTTTCCCGTCTGCTTGCGGAAAGACCAACCTTGCAATGCTTATTCCTCCCAAGTATCTCCGTGATAAGGGATATAAGATTTGGACTGTTGGCGATGACATTTCCTGGATGCGCATAGGACCTGACGGTTATCTCTATGCTATCAACCCCGAGAACGGCTTCTTCGGCGTTGCTCCCGGAACCAACGAGCACTCTAACTTCAATGCTCTTGAGTCTACTAAGAAGAACACCATCTTCACAAACGTTGCTCTTGATCAGAACGACAATACCGTTTGGTGGGAAGGTCTCAACAAGAATCTCCCCGAGAACGCACTCGATTGGAAGGGCAATCCGTGGGATCCTGCTAAGTTCAATAAAGCAGACAAGACAACTTGCGCTGCTCATCCTAACTCTCGTTTCACAGCTCCTGCTGAGAACTGCCCCTGCATCTCTGACGAGTTCAACAAGGGCCAGGGAGTTCGTATTTCTGCTATCGTATTCGGTGGACGTCGTGCTAAGTGCGCTCCGCTCGTATATCAGTCAAAGGATTGGGAGAACGGTGTATTCATCGGTTCTGCTATGGCTTCTGAGACCACAGCTGCCGCTGCAGGTGCAGTAGGTGTTGTTCGTCGTGATCCTATGGCTATGCTTCCTTTCTGCGGATATCACATGGGTGATTACTTCCGTCATTGGCTCGATATGGGCAAGAAGCTTGGCGACAAGGCTCCTAAGATCTTCAACGTTAACTGGTTCCGTACCGATGATGAAGGAAACTTCATTTGGCCCGGATTCGGTGACAATATGCGTGTTCTCAACTGGATCATTGATCGTTGTGAAGGCGAGGCTGAGGCTACTGAGACTGCTATCGGTTATGTTCCGATGCCTGAAGATATCGATCTTACCGATCTTGATATGGATATGGCTACCCTTAAGGACATTCTTACCGTTGATAAGGACGTTTGGACTAAGGAAGCTGCTGAAATTGAAGAGCATTACAAGAAGTTCGGCGATAAGTTACCCGCAGAGCTTCGTACACAGCTTGATAACCTCAAGGCTGCTCTTAAATAATTAACCTTTAAATCCCCATCTGTTTTATTTCAGATGGGGATTTTTTAAAAAGAGGAGAAATAATGTTATCGTACGAACAAATAAAAGATAATCAGGACATAAAGACCTATATAACTAAGGCTGATGCTTCTTTAAAAGCACTTGGATTTACTGAGCATAGTTTTGCTCATGTTACGAAAGTTTCGTCCACTGCAGCATATATTCTTGAAAGGCTGGGTTATTCGGAGCACGATATTGAACTTGCAAAAATTGCGGGACATTTGCACGATATAGGTAATCTCGTTAACAGAATTGACCACTCGCTCAGCGGAGCTACAATGGCGTTTAGAATTTTAGATAATTTAGGTTTCTCTGCCGAGGACACAGCAACAATAGTAACTGCTATCGGAAACCACGATGAGGGAACGGGAGTGCCGGTTAGTTCAGTAGCGGCGTCGCTAATTCTTGCAGATAAGTCGGATGTGAGGAGAAGCCGTGTAAGAAACAGTGATCCCGCAACCTTTGACATACACGACAGAGTGAATTATTCGGTTGAATATTCAGAAATAGTAATAAGCGATGATAATAAGGATATTACCCTTGTTCTTGAGATTGATACCTCAATAAGCTCGGTAATGGATTATTTTGAAATTTTTATCGGACGCATGGTGCTTTGCAGAAAGGCTGCTGAGAAGTTAGGGCTTCGTTTTAAACTCGTCATCAACGGACAGACGTTATTATAATGTGTTGAAAACGTTTGTTAATTGTAATAAATTTACAAATGTCAGATAAACTTGTTTAGTTACGGTTTACAAAATTGTATTTCGTACCTTTTTATTTCTTTCGAAACACATACTTTTGTGTTAAAATGATGTTGTTAAAATAGAATATAAAAAATAAGTACTATGAGGAGAGAATAATGGAATTTAAAGACGTACTTGCGCTTATCGGTGGACTTGCGCTGTTCCTTTTTGGAATGCAGCTTATGGGCAACGCCCTTGAGAAAAAAGCTGGTAGTGGACTCAAAACCCTACTTGCAAAAATGACCGGAAACCCGGTTAAGGGTTTTTTACTTGGTCTTGGAGTTACTGCAGTAATTCAGTCCTCATCGGCAACAACCGTTATGGTGGTCGGCTTTGTTAACTCTGGTCTTATGACCCTTGGTCAGTCGGTAGCTATAATAATGGGCGCTAATATAGGCACCACCGTTACCGCTTGGATACTTTCCCTTACAAACATAACAGGTGATTTGTGGTATATCCAAATGTTTAAGCCTTCAACCTTTGTACCGATACTTGCAATTATCGGTACAGGTCTTATGATGTTTGCAAAGTCCAACAAAAAGAAAGATACTTCAGTAATTCTTCTCGGATTTGCAACCCTAATGACCGGAATGGACTTAATGTCTAACGCTGTATCGGGCCTTAAAAATGTTCCGGAATTTACAAATCTGTTAATTAAGTTTAGTAATCCTGTGCTTGGAGTACTTGCCGGCGCTGTACTGACGGCTATTATTCAAAGTTCTTCGGCTTCAGTTGGTATTTTGCAGGCTCTATCAAGTACCGGAGCTGTTACTCTCGGCGCTTCTATTCCGATTATAATGGGTCAAAATATCGGCACCTGCGTTACAGCAATGCTTTCTTCTGTTGGCACAAACAAAAACGCAAAAAGAACCGCTTTTGTTCACCTTTATTTCAACGTACTAGGCACGGTTGCGCTTTTGATAATTTATTCAATTATAAAGGAAGTTTTCTCGCTTCATTTCTTTGATGAAACTACTGCCGACGCCTTTACGATAGCTATAGCCCACACCACGATTAAGATTATCTTTACTCTTATTTGGCTTCCATTTACTAAATTTCTTGTTAAGCTTGCCGAAATTACGGTTAAGGATAAGGGTCAGGCCGAGCAGTATGAAATGCTTGACGAGCGTCTTATTCAAACCCCTGCGATTGCTGTTGAACGCGCAAGAACCGTTACGGCAACAATGGCGGATATATCAGTTGCGGCAATTCACAAGTCCTTCGCCTTGCTTTCTAATTTCTCTCAAGTCGAGTATGATGAGGTAAGAAAACTTGAGGACAAGGCTGATAAATACGAGGATCGTCTCGGAAGTTATCTTGTAAAGATTTCTTCTGCCGAACTTACTGATGAGGACTCTATTGAAACGGCAAAATTACTTCACATTATCGGCGATTTTGAGCGTATATCTGACCATGCTGTTAATATAATTGAATCGGCAGAGGAAATTAGGGACAAAAAGCTTGCCTTCTCAAAGGAAGCGACAGGAGAAATTGGTACCCTTATTGCTGCAGTTGAAGAGATTGTCGACCTTGCGTATAAGAGTTTTGCGGAGGGCGATATGTCTGCTGCTGTACGTGTTGAGCCGCTGGAACAGGTTGTAGATGCCCTTAAAGACAAAATTAAGAGCGGTCACATTGCGAGACTTCAACGCGGAGAATGTACTATTGAGCTTGGCTTTGTCCTTACCGATCTTCTCACTAATCTAGAGCGTGTTTCAGACCATTGTTCCAATATCGCAGGCTGTGTTGTTGAGATGACACATAAGGATATGGATATACATAAATACCTCAGAAGTGTTAAGGGCGGACAAGAATCTGTATTTAACGAGCACTTTGAGTTTTATTCTCAAAAATATTCAATATCATAAAAAATATCGGCTACCGAAAGTTTTTCGAGTAGCCGATTTTTTGTATAATAAAAAACCACCCATATAGTGGGTGGTTTTATTAATGAATATGAAACTATTTCAATATTTCGGCTATTATATTTTCCGCTGAAACATCTGCAGTATCTGTTTTTTTAGGGTCCAAAGCTCCGCTTTCGGTAACGAAAAGAGCTGCATCCTCGCTTGCTGCCAGATGATGCCAAGTACCGCTTTTTACTGTGTACGCTGTGAGCGGTTCAAGTTTTGTAACTTCACACTCTGCACCTAATTCTTCCCTTGTGAGAAGGGTAGCGTTTCCTTTGAGAAGTACAAAAACCTCATCGGTATCATTGTGCCTTTTCATTATTTTTACGAGGCCGTCAGAATACGCCTCGCTTCGTGTTATAAATGCCGTGATGAAATGTTCGTTCCATATAAAACGATTAAATCCACTCTGTTCGATATTGTTTTTAATAAGCATATTTAAAGCACCTTTCCTACATTTGTTTTTCTATATTGTTTAGGGGTAAGCCCCGTTCTTAATTTGAATTGCTTGATGAAATATGCGCACGAGTTAAAGCCGCATTTCCATGCAAGTGTAGAAACATCCCAGTCGGTTGTGATTAGAAAGTTTTTTGCCATTCTGATACGGTAATGCACGAGATAACTGTGAAGAGTTTCGCCCGTTGCTTTTTTCATAAGTTGGCTTAAATAATATGGGTGATAACCAAAGTGTTCGGCGATATCATCGTTTGTAAGTTCGGTTTCGTGGTAGTGGCGGTGTATGTAGTCAACAACTCCGGGAATTGCTCTGAATTCTGCTGCAATGGCAGATTCACGAAGCAGATGAGCAAGAGAAGTTTTTATAATTGCAGAAGTTATTTCTCTATAATAAGTGTCTTTATGTAAGAATTCATCGGTACAACGTATAAGATCCTCGCGAAGTCTCGGTATACAAAGGACAAGCGGTTTATTGAATTCTTCGGGAATATTATACTTAAGCACTGCTTCAGGATTGTAATTTTTGCCATCTGCGGTACCAAGTGATTCTTTGATATTAGCATAATCGCTGGTAAGGTCAAAGTCAAAAACAAGCACGGGATGAGGCTCGCCTTCTTTAAAAATAAAGCGATATCCCGTGGCAGGGGGCAGGTAAACTAAAGTGTTGCCGCAAATCTCAAATTTCTCTCCGCCTGCTTCAAAAACGCATTTTCCTTCCAAAAAATAGAAGATTCTGCAGTCGTAACAGTAGTGTACTGAGTCAGAAAGCAACAGGTTTTGGTGGTATCTTGCATAGCGCACAAAGGGGTTGATTTCCTGAACGGTCATACTTTATCACCAATCTTTGTTTTGTTATATTTTTGTTTTGATTACTCCAACATTATAACACGTGTTGATAGTATAATCAATATAGAATTTTTAATAAGGGGAGGAGTGTGTCAAAATGAAGTTTTCCGTTGGTCTTGGAAGCGTGCGTGGCGCCACCTTCCTTAATGATGTTGTAGCAAACCGCGATAAAATAGGCGAGGTTTATTTTTCTTACGGAAACTATGCCAACGGTCGCAACAGTCAACTTATGGTTGAAGGACTTACTCCCGATGAGGCAAGCGAAAGACAACTGGGCGACCTTGCGTTACTCAGTGAGGCAGGTATTTCTCTTAACGTCCTTTTTAACGCTATGTGCTACGGTAAGGATAGTCAGTCCCGTGTTTTTTTTGAGGGGATTGGAAATACGGTTGATTTTCTACAGTCAAACTTCACACTTTCCTCTGTCACAACAACTTCTCTTTTAATTGCGAAATTTATAAAAGAAAATTTCCCCACACTTGATGTGCGAGCTTCGGTCAACATGGGAATCGGCACTATAGAGGGTCTTGAATATGTGAAGGATTATTTCGACAGCTTTTATGCTGCCCGTGAATACAACCGTGACTTTAACCGTCTTAGTATTTTAAAGAAATGGTGCGATGAAAACGGCAAACGACTTTACGGTCTTGCCAACAGCGGATGTCTTAACTTCTGCTCGGCACACACCTTCCACGACAATCTCGTTGCTCACGAAGCGGAAATTGCTAAAATGGATAACGGTTATGATTTCAGGGGAGTGTGCAGAGAATATCTTGGCGACCCTGAAAACCACGATGCACTTTTTAATAACACTTCATTCATTCGACCTGAGGATGTTCACTTGTATGAGGAGATTTTCAGCGGCATGAAGCTTGCAACACGAGTGCACAGAAATCCCGAAAGGGTTCTGCGCTCATATCTTTCGGGTAAGGCTTCAGGCAGTGCGCTTGCTCTTTTAGAGCCGGACCACACGGGTGTTATCTATCCCTATATTCTTGAAAACAGCAAAATTGAGTCGCGTCTTGAAAAAGGCAGACTCGTTTATGATAATTTAAAAAATGCTCTTATAAAATTGGAGGACTCGACATGTTAAGTAGCGAACTTATCAAAAGAGCGGCCTTTGAAGCAGGCGCAGACGCTTGCGGCATCGGCCCGATGACCCGTTTTGAGGGTGCTCCGCGCGAAATGGATCCCAGAGGCCTTTTTCCGAATGCAAAAAGCTGTATCGCTTTTGCTTTCAGAATTCCTCGTGGTGTTCAGCGTGGAATTGAAGAGGGAACACAGTTCTATCAGTACCCCTCTATGGCATATGGCGGAATCAACGAGATTTACGCTCCTGCCGTGCTTTACCACGTAGGTAAAGTTATTGAGGACGAGGGTTACGAAGCAGTAGTTTACCGAAACACCGGTGCTCGCGGAGTAGTTTCTGATATGGATGGTTCTCCCGGAAACACTCTTTCTCCCGAAGAACAGATTGAAGTTAGTAAGCACGCAAAGGGTAAAACTGCTCACCACAGAAGCGTACAGTTTACTCGTGAAGTAGAGGATGGCAAGGTACCGCCCGATCTTCAGTTCCAGTTTAGACTTGCTGCGGTTGCTTGCGGACTTGGCGAAATCGGTTGGAGCAAAATGCTTCTTACTCCTGAGTTCGGACCCCTTCAGCGTGTAGCATTTATCTTTACTGATGCGGAGTTTGACGAGTATGATGAGATGTACTCAGGCGAGCCGCTCTGCCGTAAGTGCGGTGCTTGCGTAAGAGAATGTCCCGGTGGTTGTATTCCTGCTATTAATTCAGGCAAGACCGTAACCGTTAACCTTGCAGGTAAGATTTGCGAGTGGGGCGACATTGATATGTGGCGTTGCTATGCGTTCTATACTCATGGTGGAAGATTCTACAATCCCTTCGTACCGAAGGAAGTATTTGACAAGAATGAGAATGGTATGCTCGACCTTTTAGAGGGCGTTACAAACGACGCAAACGAAAAAGAGGTTATGAAGGTTTATACCGCACTTGAAAAGTACTTCCCGAGCTGGGTTGGTTACAATATGGCAAAGTGCGGCGGTTGTATCCGTGCATGCGTTTCCATGCTTGAGAAAAAAGGTGGCTGTATGGAAGGCCGCTTTAAGGAGCCTCTCCGTACCGGTAAGGCTTGGAAAATGGACAGATAAGGAGGGGATAGCATGACAGCAGAATTTATTAAAAATAAAGCTCGCGAGCTTGGTGCAGCTACCTGCGGAATCGGTAACATAGAGCTTTTACGTAATGAGGACGGCAGAAGAAATCCTTTCGCTATTCTTCCTAATGCGAAATGCATTATCGGCTTTGGTATCAGAATTCCTCGCGGACTTATGAACGCAATGGACAGACAGAGTCAGTTCTATAACTACACAAACCTTGGCGTTAAGTACATAGATGAAACTTTTGCTGAGATTTTCCTTCTTAAGATGGGCGCTCTTATTGAGAATGAGGGCTATGATGCTTGTCTTCAGAGAAGTATCCCCGGTTTTAAGATTAAGGGAGATAAGTCTACAAACCCTGAGGTTTCTCGTATTTTCGAGCTTCAGTTTGCTTCTCCTGTATCACCTGACAAGCCGGTTCCCGATGTTATTATCGACTACAACAAAGCAGCAGAGATTTGCGGCCTTGGTAAGACCGGTCTTCACGGCAAGGTAATTGCACCGAAGCACGGTACATTTATGCGTTACGTTTTCATCATTACCGATATGCCGCTTGACTGCGATGAACCCTTCACAGAAAACCTTTGCGACAACTGCGGCAAATGTATCGAAGCTTGCCCAGGTAAAGCTGTGTCTGAAGCAGGTGTTGACAGTTGGCAGTGTTCCGTTTACTATCGCGGCGCTGGTGAGTCTAACCCCTTTATGACAGATGATTTCTTAAAGGATCATCCTGAGCGTGAGGCTATTTTGAAGGGTGAGAAACGTTTTGACAGCGAGTCCGCTAAGGAAATTTATCCTGAACTTAAATTCTTACCCAGCACCCATTTCGGCTACGTGCCCTGCCTTTGCTCTAAGGCTTGTGAAATGGCTTGCTACAAACACTTAAAGGAGGAAGGAAAGCTATGAGAGAGAAAATTATAGAAATAGCAAAGAAATATGACGCTGACCTTGTTGGTTTTGCACCTGCCTCCCGTTTTGAGAAGGACGACCCTATCTTTAAGATTTTCCCCGAGGTTAAAACTGTAATCGGTCTTGGCTTCCGTGTTCTTCGTGGTATCTACCGCGGTGTTGAAGAGGGAACAACTTACTATCAGTACACCACAATGGGCGTTGAAAACCTTGAAGAAACCGTTATGCCCCTCACCCTTTTAAACGTTGCAAACTTTATTGAGGAAGAAGGCTTTGAGGCTATTCCTCAGAGAAAGAACCCCCTCATCTTGAACGAAGAGGGAACTACCAACCCTGAGGTTGACTATACCGACGTTTATCACGGCGTTGTTGCTGAAAATCAGATTGACTTTTTAAACTGTGCCGTACAGTGCGGACTTGGTGAGAGAAGCAAGATTAACTCTATTCTTACTCCTGAATTCGGTCCCTTTATCCGTTACTGCTTTGTGCTGACCGATGCTGAGATCGAGCCGACACCTCTTATGGATGCTCATCTTTGCGACGGCTGTGGCGAGTGTATAAAGGCTTGCCCCGGTAAAGCAATAAACGACGAGGGTGTTATGGATAGTTGGCGTTGTGCAGTTTACTATAACGGAGCTAACGGCTCCAAAAACCCCTTTATGCCGCCTGATGCATTCCCCGGATTTGACAACCGTATGGATATCATAAACGGTACTGCTGAATTTAATGCTGACGAGGCTAAAGAGATACTTGACAGCATCTATTTCTATCCCCCTGCAAAGCACTTCTACCGCACATCTATCTGCGGAAGAGCTTGTGACCGCGCCTGCTATATTCACCTTGAGAAAAAGGGCGTGTTGACTAAGGGATTTAGAAGACCTTTCCGTGAGAAAGAAGATTGGAAACTTTCTACAACACAGTTCGAAACTGGTAAAAGAGAAAAAGATTGGGATTTTGGAGGTAATAAGTAATGCAAAAGAAAATGAAGATTGCCATCATCGGTTGTGGCCGCTTTTCACAGTTTTTCGTGCCCCTTTTCAAGGCACATCCCCTTATGGAAGAAGTTTATGTATGCGACCTTATAAGAGAGCGTGCAGAGGATTATAAAGAGCGTTTCGGCGTTAAGATTATCGACTCCTTTGAGGAGGCTCTTGAGCGTGAGGACATCAATGCTATCGCTATTTTCACACAGCGTTTCAAGCATGGTCCTATGGCTATCGCTTCTCTTAAGGCAGGCAAGCACGTTTACAGCTCTGTACCTTGTGCTACCAAGGTTGAAGAGATTATTGAAATTGAAAAGTTAGTTCGTGAAACAGGTCTTACCTATTCAATGGGTGAAACCGGATTTTATCGCGGACCTACATGTTTCTGCCGCCGTGAGTTCAAGAAGGGCACATTCGGTAAATTCGTTTACGGTGAGGCTCACTACAACCACGACATCAGAAACATGGAACAGAGCTTTAGAAGCAGTGCCGGAGACGATTGGAAACAGTACGCAGGTATTCCTCCTATGTACTATCCCACCCACTCTACCGCAATGGTTCTCGGCTCTATGCCCGGCGTTTACGCTACTAAGGTTGTTGCTTTCGGCTTTAAGGGCAGCCCCCGTACCGACATTTACGGCACAGAGGGTCAGAACATTTACAACAACCCCTTCTCTAACACAACAATGCTCTTAGAGCTTTCTAACGGTGGTATTGCTCGTATCTGCGAAAACAGATGTGTAGGTTGGTATTGCCCTGAAACATATATGCCTCAGTTCTACGGTACTGACGGCGGTTATGAGTTCTCGGTTGCTTGTCACCACCTCTCTACATGGGACCCCGAAAATCCGGGCCGTACCATTATGAAGGACGTTACTCCCGAGCTTCAGCCTGAGAGCATTACAAAGTCTATAAAGGAAGATTATGCAAAGGCAATTCAGGAGATTGCAAGCGGTGCAGGACATTGCGAAACCTCTCCGATTCAGCCTACATGGCGTCTGCCTAAAGAATTCGAGGGCATCGAAAACAGACACAATGGTACTCACCACTTCCTTATCGATGACTTTATGCGCGCTTATGAGACAGGCAAGCTTTCTCCCTGCAACATCTGGCAGGTAGCTCGCTTTAACATCCCCGGTCTTATGGCTCACGAGTCTGCACTTAAAGGTGGCGTAACCATGGACGTTATCGACCTTGGTGATCCTCCGGCAGATTGGGAAGTTTTATCTGACGTAGAGTAATTATGGAGGCAGACTGACTAAATAAGTCGGTCTGCCTATACATTTCTAAGAGGTATGATATTATGATGGATAAAAATATAATGAATGGCCGTCCTAACGGTGTCAATGACCCGGTAGGTGTTGGTGTAGGTCAGCCTTTTGCCAGACTTGAAACAGTAAGAAAACCGACACTTCCCGACCATTTTGTAAAGGTCACTCCAACTCCCGAAAACTGCATTATTTCTTGGCAGGAGTGTGAGGGAGCAGACCGTTACAGAGTAGACCTTTACCGCATTGAGGACAGAGGTCCGAACATGCGTTGTTTTAACTATATTTCAGTTCAGAGCGAGTGGACCGAAAAATGCGAGTTTGAAACTATAAAACTCCAGCCCATGACATCATATGAGGCTATCGTTTTTGCTTATGATGGAGATAAATTCCTCGGCAGATATACTCCTGAATACTGTGTTGTTGCACACGTTCCGGTTGGAGATATGCCGTCTGACTTTGTGGATGAATACACGACTGAAGTATCTCCTTTTAAGGATACAAAACTTCATTTTTCACCCCTGCCTGCAGAAAAAAGTGTTCTTTTAAATCTAAATCCTGATCGCGGCTTTAGAAGTGAGATTCTTTTCTTTATCCCAAACGAAGAAGAACTTCCGAATTGGACAAAAGAGAAAATTTTCGAATTTGTTCGTGACTATTATGCCGAGAGCATGATGGATGAAAAGGTATGGGTTTCTCGTGTTTATTTCATTCTTCAGGCATATTCACAGACTCCTACTCTTCCCGAAGCAGTAATCGACTATATGGATGCTGTTTACGAAGCTCATAGAATGCTTGGGGTAAGGATGTACCTTTGTCATTTTTATACCCGTGCAAATACTGATGAGCATCCTGCGCACGAAACCGTAATGACCCATCTCTCACAGGTTAAGGACCTTTTCTATAAGCATCGTGACCTGATTTATGCAGTTAATTTTACCTTCCTTGGCAGATACGGTGAATGGACCAGCCTTCGTGTTCCGCTAAATATTCAAGAGTTTGTAAACACTCTTATGGATTCTGTTCCACCTGAGATTAGACTTATCATGCGTCAGCCTTCAAACAAGGCAAAATACGTTAATCCCGAGTATTGGAGATATCCTCGTATTGGCTTTGCTGATGACGCTTGTCACGGACTTGATTATCCGGGCTTAGACATCGGTCAAGGCCTCAATCAGCCGGGTTCTGTTTGGTGGGATATGACTGTACGTGAGTCACCCTATACCATAAACGATACCGAGCTTTTCACTACTCGTTGGATACGTCTTTCGGGCACTTGGCCGGATGGCTACAGCTGTATGCAGAGCCTTTCTCAAAAGCATACAACAACCCTCAGTATGGAGCACGGTTTTTCAGATGTATGGCGTTTTGGCGGAGAACTTTCACAGACCTGTTTTGCAGGCTGGATGAGTCAGGAAGTCACCCCCGAGCTGCTTGTTTTCTATGGACTTGCTACATCTCCGAGTTGGTTTATTGACGGCGAGGGTAAAAAGATAAAAAGAAACGCATTTGAATATTTGCGTGACCATGTTGGCTACCGCCTTTCTGCAGAAGAATTAAAAATTTCAGCAGGGGATGATATAGCACTTGCGCTTTCACTCAAAAACTACGGTTACGGTGCAGGCTTTAATCTTAAGAGCAACTTTGTTCTTTTAGATTCTGAGGGCAACGTGGTGGCTGATTGTGAAGCAGGAAACCCTGATGAATGGTATGGCACTGATCCTACCGACTATAACAGTCGCGATCTGCTTACACATAATATAAATGCAAAACTTTCTGCTCCTACAAAGGCAGGAGAGTATTCTGTAGGTCTCAAGCTTTGCAATGCTTTTGGACAGACTGCACGTCTTGACAATGCAATTGAATATAAGAACGGCATTAACATATTGTTCAAATTTGCTAAAGAGGTATAATCGATGAAAATGTATCCTGATATTTGGGGCAAGGGCGCACTCTTCGCTTTTTCCGCCTTAGAAGGCGAAAATAGTTTTTATAAAAGCATGTGTGGACAACTTATGGCGGAGCACATAGGTATGTCTTTTGACGGAAAACAAGTAGACTTATACCTACGTCTCAAGGGTATTCCGTGGGTGCAGGAGATTTCTTACACTATTGTTGCGTCTGACTTGATTGAGGGTAGTTTAACAGGCGGTGAGTTCAAGTTTATTGCCGCTGATCAAAAGACGGTGGTAGGTTATGCGCCTACTTCTGATGCACTTCCCGTTTTTCACGCTGACCTTTTAGAACCGTTGGATTTTGAGGGTGGCGTTGCCTATCAATGCGATGATAGATGGTATGCTTTTGCAAAGCGTGAGGATGGCGGCAAGACTCGCTTTGCCGTTGCTCGCGATGATACATTCGATAATGCTGTCTATGCTGTCAAAGCTGGGCTGGATTTTGATGTTGATGCTGAAGCAGAGAAGAGAAAAGCTTATTTTGAAGCGGTGCCTGAGCTTAAAAACGCTACCGCATCGGAGCAGAAAACACTTGCAAAATGCTTTTCTGTTATGAAATCACAGTTTTTGACACCTGATGGTCAATTTACTGACCTTTGGACAACTCCCGACCGCC